>JAKJFV010000321.1 GCA_022704725.1 Spirochaetota bacterium | reverse complement strand
TTTTATTAAATCTTTTTTCAAACGGTGTTTGATAATTAGGGCTTCATAAAAAATTATATCAAGTAGCCAAACTTGGGTTAAAGATATTTCTAACCTTTTTGTTACGTTATTTTTCTTGTAATACGAGCGTATTCTTTGAAGAAATATAAAGACTGAAAAAAATCCTGATAGGATTCTTTCAAGATTCAATACCAGTATGATTATTGCAATTGTGGTCTCACTGGTATCTGCTCGTTTAGCCATTATTCTGTTTAACCCATATTTTCGTTTCGCGTTTCCGAACTTTCCTTCAACTGGTATCCGGTCTTTCTCATCCTGTTTAGTTATTTTTTTCTTTTCTCTCAGCTCTTCTTTTTCTTTTGTTGGTCTGCCTAACTGAGGTCCTGACATACGGATATTATTTTCTTTGCAATACTTTCTGTTCGTTCTGTTCTGATAAATTTTATCGCCATGAACTGATTCTGGATAATAACCAAAACGATTTTTATATTTTTCTATTTGCTCAATCAGATCAGTTCCTTCATTGTAATTATCCCAACTCAATTTTTCAATACACGTGAATCCATCAATAACACTGATCGTCAATTTCGCGCCAAACTCAACTGCGGCTCCAGCTTTTCCCCGAACAATCGGACGAACATGCGGCTGGCTTATACTGACGATTCGATCTTCTACCTGATGGTCTTTTTTACGATGCATAAGTTCTTGTTGGCGGTATACTTCACTGCATACCAATAAATCTCGGTACTGTTTTTTGCTCAAAGAAACAAAGGATGTTTTGCTTTCTAAATATTTAATATATAACAAGTTACGTTTCACATATGATAATTGTTTTCTGATTGCACGTCTGAGTTCCTTTTCTCCTTTTCTTCTTTTCTTTGAGACTTTTAGATATTCCTTTCGTGCTTTTATCCGATATGTTCTCACCTTTTTTTCAGTTCCTTTAAGTTCACTGTGCAATCGATCAATAATTGCTTCTGTTTTTTCTCGAGCCTCGTTTAACAAAGAAAGATCTGTGGGATAACTTATATCTGCCGGAGTACACGTTGCATCAACAAGTAATTTCCCTTGATTAGTTGGCGTCTCTATATTATTTTGTTGAATGCTATTTTCTTTCTGTGCTTTTTTTTTACTGTATGCTTCTTGTATTTGCTCGTTTATTTCACCAAGCATCGCAAGGGTAATGCGTCTGCGGAAATGAACCATCATCGATGAATCAAACGGGATTTCATCCTTATATCCTTCCATGCCTATAAAATATTGCAGATATGGATTTTCACGAATTTGATCAATCGTTTCTTCATCAGTAATATTGAGTTTCTCTTTGATTAGAAGAGATCCTAATGCAATTCGAAAAGATTTTGCAGGAGCACCCATTCCTGATTCTGAAAATTGTTCTGCATATTTACTTTCGAATTTTTCCCAAGGTACAAGAGCTGCTAATACTACCCATCGATTTTTTTGATTCAAACTTCCGCCAAAAGGAAGATAAAAATCGTCAAATGAAAGTTGTGTCTTTTGTTCTTTCCTGTACATATATTCCTTTTCCTGGTGCAAGGTTTTTATGACTTTTTTTGCATTTCTCGTGCACCTTATTCAGGAATTTTACACGTATCTTCTTGTTTTGTAAAGACATTTCACTTATTCAGGAAGCCCTAAGTATGACAGGTGTGCTCTAATCTGGTTTTTCCTTCCGGTATCGAGGGATAACTCAAATAAGCTGTAGTTCCTGCCTTTTTTAAGTATGCTGTACTGCGTTCTTGCGCTTTGCACTTCCTTTACGTTTTTTCCTTTTTCGGCTGCAAAGGACCTGTTATACGCATTTTTTGCCAAAGGAACATCTATAATACCCGACTCGGGCAAGGTTTCCATAGTCCTTTTGTTTTCTGCCAAAGCATGATAGAGCCTTTGTTTAACCATGGTATGCCAGGAGTTCATTATTCTGTCTGTAGCTTCTTTTGAATGTGCAATCATAAGAACTCCGGAGGTTTCTTTGTCGAGTCTGTGTACCGCAAAGGTTCCGCGGTTCCCTCTCACAAGACCTCTTTTACGGCGAATTTCATTTAAAGTATCGAGCGCAGTTTTTTCCCGCGAACCGGGGTAGGGTACGGTAAGTAAACCTTCCGGTTTACATATAATGCTCAGCCATTGATCCTCATAGAGAATTTCCAATCGATGTTTATTTCCGCCTGTACGGGGTTTGCCTGTTCTAGTCACGCTTTGCATTCCTGTCGTACATGATGCTTATTTTTTTCAGCCACTGAGCTTTAGCTTCGGCTCTTTGACCATACAGCATATCTTCGCTCATGCGCCACTGCCAGTTTGTTCCACCGGCTGTTGAAGGCTCATTCATACGTGCTTCGCTGCCGAGTGTATAGATGTCCTGCAGGGGAATCACTGCAGCCTGAGCAACAGAGGAAAAAGCCTGCTGTATAAAAAGTAAGGGCAGGTTTTCATCTGTAACTGCAAGCCCTTCAATATTAGAGGTGA
>JAKJFV010000320.1 GCA_022704725.1 Spirochaetota bacterium | reverse complement strand
AAGCTTAGCCCTTGTTTGTTTGTCGATGGGCTGAGAATCGTCGACCTGTTTAAATATATGAGGAGAAACAACCAGCGCATATCCTTGTCTTACTATTCTAAAATCGGTCTCAAAAAAAAGTCCTCTTCCCTTATAATAAAAAAAAACACAGATGGGAGTCTTGTCGGGAATAGTAAAAAAGAAATTTGAAAGAGGCAAAAAAATGATGCCTTCGCCGGTGATTGAATAGGTATTCGGCTTAATTGTTACCGGTTCAAATTGGGGCAAATGCTTCTCATGAGGAATAAATTCGGTAGAAACAGATTTAATAATGAGAAGAGGAAGATCTTCTGAAAGATTTTTAACAATAATATCACGTTCTATACGCGACAATATGTTATTCAACAATAACGCTCCCCAGCTGTACCTGATCAATATACTCAGCTGTTCCGGTTGAGGAAATATAAATCCACATGTCGTAATACGATTGTTTTGACCAGACGCGGACTGGTATTTCTATGCTGTTCATATTCTCATTTTCCTGTAGAAAGGGCTTGCCATATACCCATTTTTCGGGAGCCGGATACTTCAAAAATAAGTATTCCAAAACTGCGCTTAAATATGTACGTTTCGGAGAAAAAAGCTCTTTTGCAATATTTCCTTTTTGCAAGGAAACAAAAAAAGTATTTAAGATTTTTGTTACAGAATCATCTACGGCCCTTGTATCTAAACTTCCGAACCCCGGTATAGAAGGATAAATGGAATCGCTTGAGTCTGTAACATACATATATAGGTTTTCAGTTTTATTTGCTGATTTTAAACCTGTTTGGCTGACTTGCTGCTGTTGCTGCTGCTGCAGTTTTTCTGCATCGGCTCTCATCTGTTCAGCCTGCCTTATAAGGGCTTCAAATTCAGGATTTGAACTAAACACAGAAGATTCTTTTTCATCTTTATCGTCGTCTTCATCTTTTTCTTCAAATAGAATATGAGCATCAATTTCATCCGACCAAATAATTGCATCCTGATTTGAATTTATTTGACTGCGTAATGTTTCTTCAATCAGTAAAGGTGAAAAAGCAGTCTGTGTATTTGAACAGGAAGAGAAAAATAGCGGAATACTTAACGTAATAAGCAATAAACTCTTTTTAAACATGCAAATATTATACTTCATTATCTAATTTTTCTCAATAATCTATACCTGTTGTGATCCCCTTTTCTATATAGACAGAGCGTGATTTTCTGTATAAAATTATTGTAAAGTTATACTATTTTGGAGTAAATCATGGCGTTAACACTTGCAGAAAAAATTATTCAGTCACATATTGTTCAAGAAGCATGTTCTTCTACTGCGTTTAAAAAAGGCGAACCAATTGAAAGAGGGAAAGATATTGCAATAAAAATTGATCAAACGCTCACACAGGATGCGACAGGAACAATGGCTTATTTGCAGTTTGAAACTATCGGTATACCGAGGGTAAAAACTGAAGTATCGGTATCCTATATAGATCATAATACCCTTCAGACAGACTTCCGGAATATGGATGATCACCGTTATTTACAAAGTATAGCCCAAAAATACGGACTGTGGTTTTCACGGGCAGGAAACGGCATCTGCCATCAGGTACACCTTGAAAGATTCGGCAAGCCGGGTAAAACACTGTTAGGATCGGATTCTCACACTCCCACAGGCGGCGGCATAGGCATGATTGCAATAGGGGCCGGAGGCCTCGATGTTGCTGTTGCTATGGGCGGGGGTGCTTTTCACCTATCTATGCCCAAGGTTTTTGGAGTTAACTTAACAGGTTCATTACGTGACGGCGTAAGCGCTAAAGATATTATTCTGGAAGTTCTTAGAAGAGAGACAGTTAAAGGGGGTGTGGGAGCTGTATATGAATATTATGGAAGCGGCGTTTCATCCCTTTCTGTACCGCAAAGAGCTACTATTACCAACATGGGTGCAGAACTGGGAGCAACATTCAGTATATTCCCTTCCGATGACACTACAAAAAGATTTTTAACAGCTATGGGAAGAGAAAAAGACTGGACAGAGATGAGAGCTGACGAAGGAGCCGTATACGATAAGGTCATAGAAATTGATCTTTCAAAACTTACTCCTCTTGCAGCACAGCCGCACTCACCCGATGCAGTTGCACCAATTTCTGAAATTACGGGAATTAAGGTTCACCAGGTTGCTATAGGATCGTGCACAAACAGTTCACTTGATGACCTTGCCCGTGTTGCGGCTATTGTGAAGGGAAGGCACATAGCACCCGGCGTTGAAGCAGGCATAGCGCCCGGAAGCAGGACTACCCTTCTCATGGCGGAAAAAGCCGGTATTCTTGGAGAATTAATTAGAGCAGGTTTTAGAATACTCGAAAGCGCCTGCGGACCATGCATAGGAATGGGGTTTGCACCTAATTCAGAAGGTGTTTCGCTTAGAACATTCAACAGAAATTTTAAAGGCAGAAGCGGAACCCCCGATGCAGGAGTATATTTGGTCTCTCCCGAAACAG
>JAKJFV010000031.1 GCA_022704725.1 Spirochaetota bacterium | reverse complement strand
TATATCCATGGCCTGCCCTAGATGCAGTCTTCGTAATTCAGTATGAAGTGTTTTGTACAGAGTCAGGTGCATCTCTTTTGCATGAACGCTTTTGTCTGCATCAAATGCCGCATCGAGGCAAGCAGATGAGGCAAAATAAAGCCATGAACCGGCATTGAGCGCGGCATCAAGACCGTATGTTATATGAGCTGCAGGCTTTCCCCGTCTCATGTCGGAAGAGTCTTCTATGTCATCATGAATTAAACTTGCCGTATGAACAAACTCCACCAGGGGTGTTAATGCGTATGCGCGTTCAATATCAGTCTCTTTATTTGATACTAACTGTGTGCAGAGAACAAGAAGCAGCGGTCGCCAGCGTTTACCGCCCGAGCTGACCAGCGACCTGCATGGTTCTGCTAATTGATAAAAATGCTGATCCTTTACTGCAGAACAAAGAACGGAAAACATCTGTTCTTTCCACTGTGAATTGTAAAGACTTGGAAGAAAACGATCTAAAACGCCTTCTATTTTCGCCAGTTTTGAGGTATAATTATCGTGCATATTGATTAGTATACTTTATAAAAGAGAAATTTGTAATAGGTAAAGGATTTTATGGCAGCGAACAGTTACGAGAAGCCGGACTATTGGTCAAAAAAGGCATTTACAGAGGGGTATCCGGCTCGTTCTGTGTATAAATTAAAAGAGATCGATGAGAAATTCGGTATGTTAAAGAAAAATACCAGAATTCTGGATCTCGGGGCAGCTCCGGGAAGCTGGACTGTCTTTGCACTGCGTATGCTTGAGGGTACCGGTCATGTTACTGCAATTGATCTAAGTCCTCTGGCAAAGGATGTTAAGAGCGATAATCTCACCTTCATTCAGGGGGATCTCTATGACGAGAGAGTTAGGAATCATGCTTTGTCTCTTGGCCCGTATAATTCGCTCATTTGTGATGCAGCACCCGCCACAACAGGAAACAGACTCATAGACACTACGCGTTCAACCGGTTTAGTGGAACTTGCAGTGTTTTATGCGCAGGAAATGCTAAAGTCCGGGGGAAATTTTGTCGTTAAAGTATTTCAGGGGGGGGATCAGCAAAATCTTCTAACCCAGATGAGGAAAATATTTAAGACTGCGCGCGGTTTTAAACCCGAGGCCTGCCGTTCCGAATCATTTGAAACGTATTTAATTGGACTTGATAAAAAGGAATAAGTATGAAGAGCGAAAGCTTTTTTCGATCAGTAAGCTGTATTATTATTGTTTTAACTCTTTTAATTTCCTGTAATGATACAAAAGCGGGGCAGGGCGGTTTTGAATCTCCCAGCGGAAATCCTATAACCAGCGACGATATTTCAAATGCAGGTCTTTCAGGTATATCTTCAACGGTAAGTGCAGGCACTGCTGCAGACAGCGATGAAAGTCAAATTCCGGAACTTGAATACACTGTGTACCGTGTCCGGCAGGGCGACATGATCGGAATTCTTGCAGAAAAATTTAATCTGACACAGGACACTCTAATTAGTGTTAACTCAATTAAGCAAACGCGTTTAATTCAGATTGGACAGTATTTAAAAATTCCTTCTATGCCGGGTATTCTCTACACGGTTAGAAAAGACGGCGAAACTCTCGATTCAATCGCACGTAAATATGAAGTTGATGCAGAAAAATGCGCCTATGTAAATAAGGTATCTATGACCCAGACCCTTTCCGCAGGCGCCTCTCTTTTTATACCTGATGCAGAACTTGACTGGGTTACACGACAGGAAATTAACGGTGATCTATTCATAAGACCGATTAAGGGTTCTTACTATTTTTCTTCGTATTTCGGCTGGAGAAACAGTCCCTTTACCGGTAAAAGGTCATTTCATAACGGTATAGATATGGCGGCTTCCAGGGGAACCTATATTTATCCTGCTTTATCGGGCGTTGTAACTACTGTTTCTTACGATAATGTGTACGGAAATTATGTTATTGTAACCCATCATTCAGGATACAAAACCCTCTACGCCCATATGAGCGAGGTGCTTACAGCAAAAGGACGCAGCGTTTCTACAGATACACGCATAGGAAGGGTTGGAAATACCGGTATGAGCACGGGAGATCATCTGCACTTTACCATATTCAAAAACGGATCTGCGGTGAATCCTGTAAATTTGTGGCGGTAAGCGTTTGCTCAGGGCACCCTATACCGTAATTTGAAGGTTTTTAAGTTTCTTAATAAAAAAATCCATGTTTCCTGCAACAAAAAGCGCCAGATAGGCTGTTATGAATGCGGCAAAAACCAGATATACAGAAACTGCGATTTGAGAATTTTGTGAATAAGAGTTTATACCGAAAAAAAGCATCGCAAAAATCATAACCAGGCCGGATACAACCCATCGTTTTAACGATACTTTATTGAATTCAGGTTCTTCTGCTGTATAATTAGGAATTACAGCCTTCATTATTGAGGTAATTGAATCACTGGTTATAGGTACGGGAATAGAAATCGGTTTAGTACAGGCTTTATCTGCTATAGTAAGAAGACGGACTTCTGTTCTGCATTTTTTACATACCAATAAATGAGCAGTAATTTTTAGAGGTACGTGCTCATGTCTGTCGAGAAGCAAATAATCGTGCATTATTTGTCCGCATTTTTCTACGTTCATTCTAACTCCTACAACAAGCAGCTCTTAGCTGCTTTTACATCGATGCGTATTCAGTCAAAGAATCTTTAAGAATCTTTTTAGCCCGGAATATGTGCGATTTGACAGTGTTTACCGGCAGATCCAACACATCGCTTATTTCGTTATGGCTCATGTCGTTGAAAAAGTACAGATCCAAACACACTGCATAACGCTCCGGTAATTCTGCTATTGCTTCCCGTACAGCAAGGGCTGTTAATTTTCGCAACTGCCGGTCCTCAGGTCCTAAATCCCCGTCTATAATTTCAAAATCATCACTTAAAGAGACATATTCTTTTCGTCTTTTAACCGAGTTTATCGCGGTATTATACGCAATCCTCATAAGCCAGGTAGAAAAAAGCGATTCTCCTCTAAAGGAACTTAAATGGGTGTACACCTTAATAAAGACTTCCTGTAAGAAGTCATCGGTGTCGCTTGCATTTTTAAAAAAACCCATACCAAAGGCGCGGACTTTTTTTTCATAAAATGAAACAAGCCGTGCAAAAGAACGTGAATCGCCTGCACAGGCAGAACTTATAAGAGTGTTATCCCTTTTTTCAATTATAGTTCTTTCCATGCTCCGGCTTTTGTCTATGCTGTTTTGAAGGTCTGAGCTATTCAAACCTATTGTCCGTTACTCATTTGCTGTATTCTTGCTTTTTGGACTGAGTCTGTAAAAGGCAATTAAGCAAATGCCTAAAATACAGGGAATTAATCCTCCGAGCAATGAATAAGAAATTCCTTCGAGCAGCGCGAATAAAATTGTCAGAACGAATCCTGTACCGGCCAGCAGTAAACCCGCCAAAAGTGAAAATACCCGTAAATCAAAGCGGACCGGTTTGTAATTTCCTGTTTGAATTAAAAGGCTTATTTGTTTGTGTCTCCACATAAAGTAGAAAAACATAACCACTCCGCCTATTACAATACCGATAATTGGTATAATCGATACAATCACTTGAGCGGCAGGTACCATGGTTGCAGTGCTCATATATTCCTCCAACAAAAAATTAGACACAAAAATGCCAGGGAAGTTGCATTATCAGTCTAAAATTATAAATTCCTCAAAAAACAAGGCTGATATATCGCCTATAACAAGCTCTTCATTTATTAAACGTACTAAATCGCTTTTTATTTTCAGCTCTCCCTCTTTTTTTAACTCAACTGCTGTATGTGAAGAAAAATATTCAATGATGAGAAGTTTAATCTTTCTATTTTTAAGTGATACCTCTTCAAAAAATTCTTCATCATCGGCAGGATAGGGAAAATACGGCGTCACAATGACAGAAACAGACGGATCATCCGCTGTTGCCGCCCTCAGGCGTCCGAGTTGAGAGTAGACGGATGTTTGATCATAATAGGTGCTGCCGCTTATAAGTTTTTCTGCGCTCGGGTCTGTGTGACGGAGATTTGATCCTATACCGGAGGGACGCACTGCAAAAACAAAGACTGTTGTTCCTGCAATTATTATGAGAATTACCAGTGCAATAAAAATAAGTATCGAATGTATACGGGCCATAGTTTAATTGTAACAGCCGTTTATGCTCATGGCAATAGGGGCTTTGAGGGCGGAGCAAAGAGCTTTGTCTCAAGGGCTTCACTTATTCGAGCCTTGATCTTAACAGCATCTTCTGTCCACTCGCTTGAAACAAGTATGCCGTTTTTACGAATTTCGTTAAGAAGTTCGGTATCGCTGAGTTTAAGTGAGTACTCTTTAATTTTCCCGAATAATGAATCTGCAATTGCTTCAATCAAAGCGTCAAAACCGGCGCTGTTTTTTGCACTTACTTCCAGCGCATTTTGTCCGGTTTCTTTTATGCGCGAAAGCGAAAAGTTTCGTTCACATTCTTCTTTATCGGTTTTATTTAAAATAAGGAGACGCTTGTTTTTGGAAGCACCAATTTCTTCAAGAACAGTGCAAACCGTTTCATACTGGCCAAAGACATCGGTATCTGATGCATCGAGTACAATGAGGAGGAGGTCTGCGCGGACTGCTTCTTCAAGGGTTGACTTAAATGCATCGATCAGGGTGTGCGGGAGGTTTCTTATAAAACCGACTGTGTCGGTGAGAAGAATGCCGGTGCTGCCGGAAAGAGAGAGGCGTCTGGTTGTCGGATCAAGCGTTGCAAAAAGCTTGTCTTCTACAAAAACCCCGGAACCTGTTAAACTGTTGAGCAGGCTCGACTTGCCTGCATTGGTGTATCCGACAAGGGCGCATGAGGGCAGGGGAATTTTTTCCCTTCTTTTTCTCATGGTCTCTCTTTCTTTAATTACCTTTTTTAGTTCATCCTTTATTTGAGCAATCTGTTCTTTAATATCGCGCCGGTCAATTTCAAGCTGGGTTTCACCGGATCCTTTTGAACCGTAGCTTCCGCCCCTTTGGCGGGCCATGTCTCCATAGCTGTGGGCTAGGCGGGGCATAGCATACTGCAGCCTGGCAAGATGAACCTGCAGAACTGCTTCTTTAGTTTTAGCTCTTTGTGCAAAAATTCGTATAATTACTTCGTTTCTGTCAAATACCGGGAAATTTGCTTCTTTTTCCCAGTTTCTCTGCTGTGTGGGGGAGATTTCAAAGTCAAGAATTATACATTCTGCCTCTGCTTCTTGTGCCAATGCAATTATTTCGTGCGCTTTTCCTGTTCCTACACCGAATTGCGGTGTCGGAATGTATCTCGAAAGCAGTATAGAACCATTAATAGTCATTCCAAGGGTTTTAACAAGCCCGTGAAGTTCGCTTATTGGATATGTACCGTCGTCTTTGCCTACGAGGAAGGCGCGTACCGGATCTTCCTGTGTATTCTGTAATTCACTCATCAGATGCATTATACAACAAAATGGAGATTTTGTACTGAAAAGGTGCAAAAGAGTGTTATTTTCTCTTTAATTTTGTCCGATAATTTATTATAGTCATATCTGCGGGGAGGATCTGTGTCATCCGGACAAAAAGCAGCACTTAGCTTATTAATATCTGTTCTCTTATTTGCCGCTTTTACCGTAGCAGCCTTTGCGGGATTGTTTTCTATCCTGGAAACGAGGTTTTATCAGCCTGCGGTCCTTTCTGCGATGGAATCCAAGCTCTCATCTATTGCTCAATCCTTTGATGATTATTCGGGCAGTCATATAAAAAGATTTTCTTCGTTTGCCCTTTCTCTTTCTGTAAAAAGAAGTTCTCTTCCTTCACAAGCAGCTGAAGATATTCAGTCCCGCGAAGATTTATCGGGCCTGCTGATGAGCGAAACCTCCGGACTTAAAGGCATTCGAATAATCGGAAGCGACGGAAGAAAAATTCACTTCAGCACCTTTGCAAAGGACATTCTGAGAAAACAGCCGAACTTAATTAACTATGAAAACTACGAAAAACTCGGCGAAACTCCGTATGAAACACTTGAATGCAGTGAGGAGCAAAAAAGCCGGCTTATTCTGGACAGCGAAAACGACAGGCTTATCTACTCTTTTGTTTTTTATGACGCCTTTGATATTCTGCAGGGAACAATAGCCTTTTATGTTGAATCACAGGACTTCAGCCGGTATCTGCTCATGCAGAACCTTATAACGGTAAGTGAAAAATCATTGCTTCTTCATAATAAGGGTTTTGTATTCGGAGTAGCTCAGATCGGGCAGGAGCTTGTGTCTGAAGAAATTGGAAAAAAATGGAATGAGGGATTATACGGTACAGAACGGCTCATAGATGCACAGCAGTTTTCCTTTTTAATGCTCTCAAATACAAATAGCTCGAATGCTGTTATTGCAGAGGTTTTCCGGGAAGAGTTATTTATTTTCAGTGATGCAGTTAAGATTATACTGCTTGTAAGCGTATTTATGACCTTGTATTTATCGGTCCTGCTTCTGCTCAATGTAAAACAGGATGATACGGTATTTATCCGCGAAAGAATAAAGAAGTTTCAGTTTGCCCTTCTCAATGAGTATTTGGAAACGAAAGAGGAAATTGACTGGCAGAAAGTTATAACCGATATTCAGCTGAGGCGCCATGAAGCTACACGGGACCTTAAAAAGAGTTTAGGACGGCGTGGTAAAAAACATATAGAGCTTGTAGATTCATTGCTTGAAAAAAGCTGGGATGAAATCTTTGCTTCCATTAAGAAAAATATACCGCAGTCTGCTCCTCAGATTGCACAGGTTAATACTGATGAAATAAAGAAGATGCTCGAGGAAATTTTGAGCACAGCCCGTGTTCAATCCGCTTCGCTGCCTAAAACTTCAGGCAAGAAGGCTGCTCAAAAGCAGGCTGCCCCTGTTCCGTCAACGCTTCCTGAGACTGCCGATGCTGTCGAAGAACTTGACGAAGTTGAAGAACTCGACGAAGTAGAAGAACTTGACGAAGTTGAAGAACTTGACGAAGTCGAAGAGCTTGATGAAGTCGAAGAACTTGACGAAGTTGAAGAGCTTGATGAAGTCGAAGAACTTGACGAAGCCGAAGAACTCAACGAAGTAGAAGAGGCCGAAGAACTCAACGAAGTAGAAGAGGCCGAAGAACTCAACGAAGTAGAAGAGGCCGAAGAGCTTGATGAAGTAGAAGAAGCCGAAGAACTTGATGAAGTAGAAGAAGCCGAAGAACTTGATGAATCGGAAGCAGTCGAAGAACTTGATGAAGTTGAAGCAGTTGAAGAACTCGACGAAGTAGAAGAAGCGGAAGAACTTGATGAGGTAGAAGCTGTAGAGGAACTCAACGAAGTTGAAAAGGCCGAAGAGCTTGATGAAGATAAAAAGAAAGGATTTGCGGTAAATTATGAAGAATCGGATGATTCATTCTCCGTCTCGGAATCTGCCATTTTCCGGTCTGTTCTTGCAGAAGAACTCACCTTTGGCGATCTGACTGTTACAGAGAAAGAAAGACATTCCGACGATTCTCAAATTCATTTTGAAATAGCCTTTCCGGACTTTTCCGATCTCGACAAGGAAGAGCAGATAAAAGCTGAGCCCAAAAAGAATGAGATTTCAATTGCTGCTCAAGATTCTGCTAAAATGACAGAAGATGATTTAATAGAAGATTATGAAGAACTCGATAAGGCCGAGATTGTAGATTTAATTGATGATACTTCTCCGTTCACCTTTGCCATGCAGTTTGCCTCTCCCCAGAGGGTTACTGAGCTTTCGGCTGCAGACGATGAAATAGAAGAAGCAATTGTTGAAAAAGACGGATTATTTACCATTCCCCGCGAAATAAAACAGAAAGAAGTCCCCATCGATAAAGATTTTATGAGTCTTGTTGATTCCGTTTTGAAATAAGCGTTTGAACAATATCTGCAAATCCCCATCCATATTCTTTTGACGAAACCCACCTTGGATGATGGGTCATCACATTAATCCATTTACTGATATTTGCAACAGCACAGGCATTTGGAAAGTATTCAAACATCGGTTCATCATTCCGTGCATCTCCCGCGTAAATAACAGTATCGGCATCTTTTTCATCATACGAAAAAAGCTTTTTAAGCATTATGACCGCTGCTTCTTTTTTGTTGAAATTTCCTTTCCATGTATTAATGTGAATCGATGAAGGGACAGCTCTGCAGCCTTCTTTTTCAAATATACTTATAATGTGTGCCACTTCTTCAGATTTTAATGGAGGTGAAACTGTTTCTGCATAATCTATGGCTAGATCATATTGCCTAAGGTGATTATCCTGCGCCGCTTTTGCTCTTTTAATTTCCTGCAGAGACTGTTCAAAGGCTCTGCGTAACGATGGGTCGGAATTTTCACTTGTACCGGGGAAAACAAAAGTTTCAATAGTATGGTTCTCCGTTATATAGTATGACAGGGCTCCGTTTTCTGTGATTACTGCATCCACAGGCCATTCCTGAACAAGCAGGTTTCCCCATGCGCTTGCTCTGCCGGTAACTGCTATAACCGGTATGCCTTCTTTTTTTAGATCCCAAAGAGCGCTGTAGGCTTCCGGAATAAGTTTGCCGTCTTTTGTCAAAGTGTCGTCAATATCGGTGAGCAAAAACTTAATTTTTTTTGCTGTTGAAGTTTCCATTGCTGATAATAAATTCATGTTCGAATAATGACACAAAAGCAGATAAACTGCAATTAATGCTGTTACCCTTTGCTGGGAAGCGGCATTTGCATCGGAATACGAAATAAGGATTTCTCAAGACGGCGAAACTTGGGTACGTGTGTATGAATGTTTAGAGGGAAGGAGCGGTACCGAAAAAAATCAGTTCCCGGCTGTTAAAGCACGTTTTGTACAGCTGTATGGTAAAAAAAGATCTACACAGTGGGGCTACTCACTGTGGGATATGTTTGTTCATATGCAGTAATTATTTCCATGGACGGTTTTTTCCCGTCCACTCTTTGCTCTCCCAGTACAAAGCATCGATCGGATTCAAACGGAGTCTTTTCTGCATGAAGCGGCTTATAGCGAACCATTTTAACACCCGGAAGGAAGGAAATGCCCTTCCAGTTCTTTGAATTCTCAAATATGTTTTGCTAATTTTAGCCGAAATTTTTAAGATTTTCGCATACGTTTTATTCTTAATCTTCGGCTTAACTCTCTCCCAATCTGTTTCCATTACCGCAGTGCCAATTTTGTATACCCTGGTAACTCCCCAAAAATCCAGAGAATCTTTCATCTCGTTTAACGTTTTTGCATAAACTGGTCCGGAGGCTGTAGAAATAACAACACCCTGTTTTTTAAACATTGATTCTTCCGGTCTATGCACTAACCACATATTCGCAAAGTGATCCAGTAAAACCTTCATCTGTCCTGTTACATGAAAAGAATACACAGGCGATGTCAGAATTATGAGGTCTGCCCAAATTAGCTTTTCACGTATTGGTTTAACATACTTATCATGAGCACAGGAAGCATGTTCTTCTGTAAAGCACTTGAAGCACGATACACAGAATTCGGGTAAATCTTTGGGCAAAAATAGTTCGTTTACTTGAGCATCTGAAAATGAGCTGATAAGCTTTTGTGCTATTGTATACGTACAACCTTTTCTTTCAGTTCCGTAAACGACAGTGATTTTCATATTACTAATCCTTCTACATTTTTTGTATATACTGGTTGTATTTTTCTACGATTGCACCCGAAAAGGTTTCAGAGCTGAGTCTTACATTCATAACAGCCTCATCGTTTCCTCTAAGTTCATCGGGAATAATGAGGTCGATGGGGAATGCTTCACAGGAAAGACAGGCGGGGCCGGCAATTTCTTTCACCTTATTAAACACACTGTTGTATCCGAATTTTCCGTCTTTTTCGGCCTCGCCGCCTCCGCAGCAGGTCACAAAGTGCAGAGATTTAATTGTTTTTTTGTTTTTCTTGATGAAAGTTGCTAAGGGAGAAATAAGCTGCCCCATATAAATAGGACCGCACACATACACACTGTCGTAGGAGGCAATATCAGCTGAAATTTTCTGTAATGGTACAGGCGTTTTAAAGAGGGAAGACATAATAATCGAAAAAAGACTGTTTCCCAGGGGTTTAAGCTCAACGATGTCGCTTCCCCTGTCGGCTGCAATTTTTTGTGCAAGAAATTTATTGCTGCCCTTGCGTGAATAATAGACTACTAAACTTTTCATACAAAGTCTCCTTTTTAGTACCGTCTTATATACATTATATTCTCTGTGAAGGATGCTGTACAGGGTAATGAAACTAAAAATATGAATAATCCGCAGATTCCACAGATGTACTAGTAATAAAGGAGAGGGGGAGAAGCCGAAGATTATGAACCGCTAATGGACGCGAATTAACGCTAAAAAAAGAGAAATCATAAGAATTTAACAGCTGGATGATGGATTGATTTTAATAGTC
>JAKJFV010000319.1 GCA_022704725.1 Spirochaetota bacterium | reverse complement strand
CGGGTATAGAGACAATGATGTATCCGGCATAATTGAAAATATTGTGTATCTTGAACTCTTACAAAGAGGTTACTCTGTTCAGATTGGAAAGTTTGATGACCTTGAAATAGATTTTATTGCTCAAAGAAACAACGAGAAGATGTTCGTCCAGGTTGCCTATTCTTTGCCGGATGAGAAAACGATCAACAGGGAATTTTATCCGCTCGAAATGATCAAAGATAATTATCCGAAAATTGTTCTGACCATGGATGAGTTTCAAAGTATTGACAGAGGCGGTATTAAAAGCAAATACCTTCTGGATTTTCTGCTTGAAAGTTAGGAGTATCCGCAGATGACGCGGATGACACAGATGATGCAGATAAAGAATTTTAAACCACAGATGCACACAGATTATGGGGCAGAGCAAGGGAGGTGGGGATAGGAGAGGAACCACGGAAAGAACGGGCGCTACGCGCGACACGGAGCACACGGCATTAGGGTAGAGCAGGGGAGCAAAGGAAGATATTATCAAAATTTCAAAAAAAGTCATCTGTGTGTTGTTAAAGTTTTCTAAAACTTGAACAACCTGTGGTTCTCCTATTCTTCATTACAATTAATCACCGTGAAACAGGATTGGAAATACATATAAGCTCATAGAATGTTTAAATATGCTAATTATTTTTCCCTTCCTTTTTTACGGCAGGCATCGTGAATTAGGAAAATAGGAACCACTGATGCACACAGATTATGGGGTAGAGCAGGGGAGCAGGGAGAAGAAAAGGAACCACGGAGTGCCCGTGTGTTCTGTGGTTTTTTCTTGTCTTTCTTATCAATGTAATCTACGGATTTAGGATTACTCTTTCCGCGGAATTTAAAAATCATGTTATACTAAATCTGAGGAAAATCTATGCAGATCCTAATTATTGATGAACAGTATAACGAAAAAAAAGACAGCTGCAGAATGCGGCGTGCGGTGAGGGCGGTTGTTTATAAACATGATGTAATACTGATGATTTATTCAAATAAAAACGGCGACTATAAATTCCCCGGCGGCGGAATTGAAAAAGGTGAAAATGAGGAAGAGGCTCTGAGAAGGGAAGTGAAGGAAGAGACCGGGTATGATATTAGTGTTATCGGGGAAAAAATAATTTGCGCCTGTGAATATAGAAAGTATGATGATGACGAGTTTGTTATGGAATCAAATTACTACGTATGCAGTATTAATGACGGGCAGGGACATCAGGATTTGGATGACTATGAAAAGGAGCTGGGCTTTGTTCCCTTTTTTGTATCAGCTGAGGAAGCTTGCAGGATAAATATCAGTATACTGGGAAGCGGGAATGAGCCGGCATGGACAAAGAGAGAGGTTCTTGTGCTGGAAAAGCTGCTCGAAGCGAATCCGCAGATGACGCAGATTGCGCAGATAGTAGGGAAGTGCATAAAACATACTTGTTTGCCCGAAACTTTAATAAATTAAACATAAACATTCTTGCACGCACGAAACATCTGTGATACAATAACGTTAGATGATCTGTGTGGAGTAATGATGAGTATTGCACGTTCTGACTATATAGAAAGAATCCTCCCCTATATGAATAAGCCCGTCATAAAAGTATTAACCGGAATGAGACGGGTCGGGAAGAGTACAATTCTAAAAATGCTTATTGATACACTTCTCCAGCAGGGTGTGACTGATAAACGGATAGTATATATCAATATGGAATCTATTCGCTGGGATTTTATTAAGGATTATAAAGACCTTCATGCCTATGTGTCAGATTATTTTAAGGATGTTTCAGCTGAAAGTAAGTATGTGTTTATTGACGAAGTGCAGGAAATAAAGGAATGGGAGAGGGCGGTGAATAGTATGCTCTCAGAAGCATATGCTGATATTATTCTTACCGGTTCGAATGCTCATCTTTTAGCATCAGATCTTGCAACATTTTTATCCGGCAGATACATTGAATTTCCTGTTTATCCCCTGACTTTTAAGGAATTCCTTAATTTTAGAGCAGGTAAGGACCAATCGCAACGGGAAGCCTTTAAGCTGTTCTTATGGTATGGAGGGCTGCCGGGTATTCATAATTTTGAATTAATAGATGATTATGCTTTTCAATATCTGCAGTCTGTGTACAATACCCTTGTCCTCAAAGATGTTGTTTCAAGGCATGTTATAAAAGATCCGGCTCAGCTGGACTTGATTATCCGTTTTATATTTGATAATTGCGGAAATATTACAACATCAAAAAGAATATCAGACTATTTAAAAAATCAAAAAATATCCGTGTCGGTCGATAAGGTAATAAATTATCTTAAATATCTGGAAAGTGCTTTTTTAATAAAAAAAACTATGCGTTACGATCTTAAGGGATTGCGGCATCTGGAATTATACGAGAAATATTATACTGGCGATATTGGACTGCGTCATGGATTTATCGGGTATAGAGACAATAATGTATCCGGCATAATTGAAAATATTGTGTATCTTGAACTCTTACAAAGAGGTTACTCTG
>JAKJFV010000318.1 GCA_022704725.1 Spirochaetota bacterium | reverse complement strand
GAGTTAAAAGAAAAGTTTCAAATTGATGCGGTAATCATTAGAACCGGTACACAGGCCGCTCTTGATAGAAAAATTCCCGACGATACCAGTGTATATGAGTTTTATCCGTATCAGGTTATAAGTATAGATTACATAAAGGGAGACTCCCGCAGTTCTGTGTTTGTCTCTCAGGCTCCCGAGCTCGTTATAGTTGATGAAGCTCATTCATGTGCATGTCCCGAAGGCCAGTCTTCATCCAGCCAGCAGCTGCGTCACCGGCTTGTACGAGCGCTTGCCGATAAAAAAGATCAGCATTTAATTCTTGTTACGGCAACTCCGCACTCCGGAAAAGAAGGGGAATTTAGATCGCTCTTAGGTCTACTAAAAAATGATTTTAAAAATCTTGAGTGGGATACTCCCGATGTGCAGGATAATGGAGTATCTAAAAAAGTATTCCGTACAGAATTGGCTAAATATTTCGTACAGCGTAAAAGACAAAACATAGCTGTGTGGATGAATGAGAAAACACCCTTCCCTACACGCACACCTTTAGAACTTCCTTACAAACTTTCTTTAGAGTATCAGGCGGTGTATGATGAAATTTTATTGTATACCTCAAAGATGATGAGCCGTACTGCAGGTACGGAAAATGAAAAACGTTTCCGCTACTGGTCTGCGCTTGCACTTCTTCGAGGTGTCATGTCCAGTCCCCGCTCCGGTGTGCGCATGTTTGAAAACCGGATTGCATCTTGTGATGAGCAGGATGAAGAGGCACTAGAAAATCCGCACTTTGAGCGACTGGAAATGACCGATGATGAACTTCCCGTAGGCGTTGTGTCTCAGGCAAATCCTACTGACACAGACCGCATCGCATTTGATAAATTTGCAAAAAAACTTTCTTTATTAAATACAATAGAAAACGATAAAAAACTTGCTGCCTGTTTAAAACAGATTCAACTTTGGCATTCACAAGGGTTTAGTCCGATTATTTTTTGCCGGTTTATTGAAACTGCAAAATATGTGGGAGAAAAACTCACAGAAATTCTCGGCAAGGGTGTGCTTGTTGAGTGTGTAACGAGCGAAGATCCGGATGAGGTACGCAGAGAAAGAATAACCAAAATGGCTGAAGACGTAAGCGGTAAAAAACTGCGGGTTCTTGTTGCCACTGACTGCCTTTCTGAGGGAATAAACCTTCAGGATCTTTTTGATGCGGTTCTTCATTATGATCTTCCTTGGAACCCGAACCGGCTTGAGCAGAGAGAAGGCCGTGTAGACAGGTTTGGTCAAAAAAAACCAGAAATACAAACAGGTCTCTTATACGGGTATGACAATCCGATGGATCAAGTAGTATTAAAGGTTCTTTTCAAAAAGGCAAAAAAAATAAGAGATAATATAGGTGTGAGCATCCCCTTCCCCGAAGACTCAAAAGTATTTTTGGACACTATTTTTCAGGCAGTGCTTGCAGAAGCCGAAAAGAAACAAAGACCTGTTTCGCAGCCGGAATTATTTTCACTAGAAGAGATGGTACGATCTGAAGAACAGCTGCAGGGATTATTTGATATGGCGGAACGAAAAGAACAAGCGCTCAGATCTATCTTTGCACAGGCTTCAATAAAGGCGCAGGACATAGAAGAGGATCTTTCCTTAACCGATGAAGCAGTTGGAAGGCCCGAGACAGTGCATCGTTTTGTAAGTTCCGCCTTTGACCAGCTGTTCGGTACCGCTGCTGTTAAAAACGACGAGGAACTTGAACTTAAAATACGACGCTCTACATGGCCGGAAAAAATGAGGTCATGGCTTGAAAAATCGGGGGTAAAGGATGAAGCCCGTATTGCATTCCGCTCTCCGGTACGGGACAGCTTTACCTACTGGGGGCGCAATCACGATGCAGTCGAGATGCTTTGCCGTACCGTACTGTCGGAGTCTCTTAATTCGGGTAAAAAGAGCCTTGGTGCAGCACGCGCATCTGTTGTTCTTTCAAGTGCTGTAAAAGAGAGAACGGTACTCTATGTAGTAAGAGCCCGCCACGTTATAGAAGATAAGAGGACAGGCTCTCATTTAGTTGCAGAAGAAGTTCTTGTACAGGGCGTGTGCGGTATGGAGAGGAAATTCATTGATCAGGAACGCATCAATTCACTTATGGATAATCCTAATCCCTCAGGAGATCTGCCTTATGAATCGCAAAAACAGCAGCTGGAGAGGGAATTATCAGTGTTGGATGCAATGAATGAAAGATTCAATAATCTGGCAGAAGAGAGAGCTAAGGCTCTTATTGAGCAGCATGAGAGGTATCAGAAGGCGCTCGGGCAGGAGACTAAAACGGAGCGATACAAGGTTGTTAAGCCGGTTATACCTCTTGATATTCTTGGTATATATATTTTTGTTCCCGGAGGTCTTTCATGAAATACGAAGCAATAAGCTGGGAAGGAGCCCTCATAGGACCCGAAACAATAGATAAAATTTCTGATGAAAATGCAGTTAAAGGACAAAAAGCCGGAGACTTCGGTTTAAAGGGGAAAGT
>JAKJFV010000317.1:269-2505 GCA_022704725.1 Spirochaetota bacterium | reverse complement strand
AAGCGCTCGGCTGTACTATTTTGGAAAAACCGGTATTAGAAAGGCATACTTCCGGTGTTCCGGTTCCTCCTGAATATGGTTTGACTTTTTATTCTGTCAAACTGGCCGAAGGCGGTTCTTTGCCGATCTCTTTTCATCAGCGTTCAAAGATTATTACTCTGGAAGAGGTTCGCCTTGAAGAAGATGCAGGTCGTTTGACACATTCTGAGGGCAAAACCAGAATGGATTACTCCAATGCCGGATGCCCCAGTCTTATTATTCGAACAAGTACAAATATTGAGCTGGGAGAAGAAGCCGAATTATTTCTGGAGGAATTGAGGCGTTTAGTTCAGTACCTTCATATAGCGATGACAGGACCGCTTAAAAGCGCTATTCGCTGTAATGCTTTTGCCGCTTTGTCTAAATATCCTGATATGCCGGCGTATTATGTAAAACTGCGTAATTTAAACTCATTCAACTTTGTTCGAAAGGCTGTTAATGCAGAACTTGGAAGGCAGGAAGAGGTCTTAAGTTCGGGCGGCCGTGTTGAATCTGAAAGCCGTCTTTGGAATGAGCGTCAGAATATGACGGAATCATACAAAATGAGAGCTATATCTGTGAGCCGGCAGTATGAAAAAATTACCGACAGTGAAGCCTCCGGATTTTTGCCCTCTGTTCTTTCTTACAACAGCGATTCATTATTAATTGAGCTGCCGGAAATGAGAAGAAAAAGATTATCTGAACAATACGGGCTGGCGCGTGCAAGGGCGGAATTTATCTGCGATGATAAGGATCGCGCCGACTTTTTTGAACAGGCAATTGAGGCCGGGGCTAACCCGATGAATTGTGCTCATTGGATATCTTCCGAACTGACTAAACTTTTAAAATGGTATAATAAACCAATTATTAACGGAGAACTTACAGCGGAACGTTTTGCAAGAATTTTAATACTGTTTGAAGCAAAACAGATTCATAGCGGAATTGCAAAGCAGCTTCTGCAGAGTGTAGTAGAAACAGGATCTGATCCGGATCAAATCATTAAAAAAAATCACTGGAAGCAGATATCATCTGAAGCGGAATTGCTTCCTGCGGTCAGGTCTGTCATCCAGGCAAATCCCGGCGAGGCGGAAAAACTGCGGAATGGAGAAATGGCTCCTCTTGAGTTTTTAACCGGCCTTGTTATGAAAAAAACAAACGGGATGGCAGTTCCTCAGATTGTTAAGACCTTAATCAAAAAAGAATTAAAAATAAGCATCGTATATGTGCTCTCCATGGGCGGATCAATTTGTGCAAGAATTTGTGAAGACGGTTCTGTTGCTTCATCAGACGGTTCTGTACTTAAACCTATGCTCGACAGTTTTTTCTCTTCAAAGCAGGAAAATGAAGCGGTTGAGTATCTTTCCGGCGCAAGGTATCAGCTTATTTCTGTAGGACAAATTTTAAGTGAAGAAATAGAGCCGGCCGACTGGGCGCTTCTTATAGCCGAAATTTCGTCCCGTATTGCAGCAGGTATTGCCAGCGGCATTGTTATAGCACACGGTACCGACACCCTTGCCTATACTGCTTCTTTGTTGTTCTGGCTTTTTTCAGATGCCGGTGTTCCCATTGTGCTTACTGCTTCTACCGAAACACCGGATAAATCAAGAGAAGCACAGGAAAATCTTCTTTTAGCTGTTCAGACAGCCTGCCGTGAAAAAAACGGTGTCTACGTTGCTTTTGGAGGAAAAATACTTTCTCCTTTAAATCTTAAATTTGAAAAGCCTTCTTCCGACGGATTTACGAACTGGAATTTGAATGAGCTTGTTTTTACCTCTTCCGGACCGGTGTCGCTGCAGTGTTCAAATACAGAATTTGATGCTTTTGTTTCAAAGCAGCTGCTTCGCGAAGCTGCAGACAGTTTTCTCATTTGTAAAATTTACCCCGGATTGAAGGCTTCTCTCTATAAACCGCTTATTGATGAAGGTATAAAACGCTTTATTCTTGAACTATATGAAACAGGAACCGGCAGTATGAGAACCGGGGATTATTCATTAAAACCCCTGCTCATAAAGGGCAGAAAAAGCGGCTGCAGGTTTTACTGTACTTCTCAGCAGCAAAGTTCTATTAATTTTTCAAATTATTCAACGAGCAGACGTGTCTGGCGTGAAGGAGCCGTACCAATGGGCCGTCTTACTACTGAATCAGCTGCAGCCTTGTATTTTGCGGTTAGCCTTGCCTGTGATTCAGAGGAAGAAATTGATCAGACTATGGAGCTTTA
>JAKJFV010000317.1:0-259 GCA_022704725.1 Spirochaetota bacterium | reverse complement strand
CCAGTACTGATTCGGCGTTGTCTGCACGGGCGGATTCCCTGTTTCCGGCAGAACTTGTGCAGGAGCAGTTGTATTTGTTGACTGCCCTGAATTAGATACCGGCAGAGCGGTATTATTGGCGGGTTCTTCCTGCGGCTGTACCGGAATCTCTGCTTCTGCTTTCGGCGGTTCCTGTTCCTTATAAAAAAGACGAACTTTTTCTGTGTAGGTTTTATGCCGGTATTTTAAGAATAACGTTTTAGTCTCTGCGTCGTAGACA
>JAKJFV010000316.1 GCA_022704725.1 Spirochaetota bacterium | reverse complement strand
AGGTAAGATATTCTTACCACTTAAGTATATCTCCTCAAGTACTATTATGCAAGTTACAACTATCCTTCTCTTGAAATAAAGCAATAAAAAACGCTATAATTAAAGCATAACAAAGCAAAACAGATATAATAGAAAAGCTTGTAAAACAAGGAAATAGTAACAGAACTAAACATATATACATGGTACTATGCAATTTGGGACCAGAAGATCGGGGGAGCTACTTCTCAGCAAAGAAATAGCTCCGAAGCGAACGCCGAACGAATGTGAGGATTAGTGTGCATGAATGCACACGACAGTGAGCGCAGGCGGCCCGGAAGGAGTTTGCACGATGCAAACGACTGTAGGGCAAATCCCTCCATCCCGAAATACACTGACAATCCGAAGGATTGCAGTGTATTTCGACGAAAAACGGATTAAAACCGTTTTTCTCTACGTTCAACCGGAGAAACTACGTTTCCCGGTTAACGCATAGGAAGAGTGCTGTTTGTGCTCACCGCTTGAACAGCGGTTCGGAATAAGAAGCTGCCTAAGAGGCGGCTTTTGTTTTTTAAAGAGGGTTTGTTGTGCTCACCACCTGAACGGTGGTTCGAGGAAGAGAGAACCAGATAAGCCTAATACCCCGGGATAACCTGTAACGCAATGCGTTATCATGTTGATCCTTCTATTAGGCTGGACATAAACATCCTAAGTTTTACAATTCTTTTTTACTTCAAAGATTACATAACATAAATACCATAAAAGTCTTTTTCTTCTTGTATAAATTCTTGATCATGTTCAATATGGTAATTTTTTTTTGCTTCTCGCCATATATAAAAAGCACCTTTATAATCTTTTGCGTTAAAATCTTTAATAAACAAATTTTTTGCATCTATATATTTCTCAAGATACTTTAATACTTTATCGTAAAATACTTTTTCTACTTTAATGTCCTGCATTACTGTATATCCTTTAAATCATAGTTATCTATATTTGATGAAGTAGTTACTTGTGTCGCACCGCCAATTCCTTGCTCAGGATATGAATTTGTTAAAGGTTCATAAGTTCTAAATGTTTCATTTTTCAGTTTATTACCATAAGCATTTGGAATATTTATATCATCGATAATCTGTAAGGTATTAAATTCAGCATAATTTACAGGCACATCAAAAAGTTGCATTGTGCTTTTTATTTCTTCTGCACTTTTTCCTGCCATATCATCAAATGAAAAATAAGTTGTTCCACTTGGTGACATGATATCACCATTTTTTGCATATTTTGCACCTGATTCATTTAAAGCTCTATATCCCGTTGAAGGAATAACATCTCCGTTTGGTTTTACATAAAAATCTGTTTTTATTACAGATTTAGCTAATGAACTTGTATCCTCAACCTTATTTATAGCACTAACTGTATCTGTAACTTTGTCGGCTGCTTTCAGTCCATCAGTAATATTATCCGCTTTATTTAGAGCTTTTATACCTTTAAGAGCAGCTCCTGCTCCCCCTGGAACACATGGTAAAAGTACAGCTGCGGTATCTGCTAAGACACCAATACCATCAAGAACAGCTGCTAGTTTATTTCCTTCCTTAATATTTTTAATGAAGGACTGAACTCCCATACCAACAGAAGCTACATCCCATAAAGTTTCAAGAAACAACCCCGTTGGATCTGTGAAGTTTATCGGGTTATTACCGCAGTAGCCGTACCAGTTGCCAGCTGCATGGATGCAGCAGTAATAAGTGAACGAAGGTACTTCGTTCCAAGAAAGATTTTTTCATGGATGGAAAAATCTTTCTTAGGGGTCTTCAGAGATGAATGAAGAACCGTCTTCGCTCCTCCATCGGTTCCAATAGCCGCTTAAACCGGACTCGCTTCACAGCTTCGCTCTTCGCTTGCCGGTTAAGCGCACGAAAAAAGAGCCTGCGCTGTGCCAGTCAGGTGTGTAAAACGGCAAGCGGGCCTTTTTTCTCCACCTTAAAGCTGATAATCGTCCTCCGTCCGATTACAGCTTAACGCATAGGTGTTGATTTATAGATTATATCATGCGTTATTATTCTACGCAATTTTTTTTTATACGTTAACGCGCCGTTTCTGCCGTAGGCATAGTGGGTGGTGCCGGATTTATGCTGTATGGACATTGAGTTTTATTCTGTTAAGTTCATCAGCCAGCTTTATTGAAGTCTCTCTAATATCAAGCTCATTTTGTAAATTCAGCCAGAACTTAGAAGAGTTTCCAAAATACCGTGATAACCGTAGTGCCATTTCTACGGTTATCTTTCGTCTGTTGTGTACCAAATCCAATACAGAACTTGTTTAGACATTTATATCTTTTGATAAGCGGTATGGTGTTAAGCCTAATGGTTCAAGAAATTCTTCCCGTATAATATCGCCTATTCTTGGTGTTTCTAATGTATTTGTATTCATGCTCATACTCCTTCATTAGTGATAATCTTTAATTGATACCTCATACAAGTCTCCATTAAGGTATTTGAATTGTATACGCCACTGATCATTTATTCTTATTGAAC
>JAKJFV010000315.1:2282-2510 GCA_022704725.1 Spirochaetota bacterium | reverse complement strand
CGCTTGAGTCATATACGACTGATGGTTCTTCAACAATTAGAATAGCCTCATCAACAGCTGCAACTTCTTCCGGGACGATTTCTAGTGTTTCATCTGTAATATCCGCTATGTTTTCCAATTCAATTATTGCAATTTCTTCTGTTACTACAGGAAGTTCTTCCTGTACAATTTCTACCGGCTCTTCAAAAACCGGTATCACTTCATCAACTAAGGGCTCTTCATAATCTT
>JAKJFV010000315.1:0-2204 GCA_022704725.1 Spirochaetota bacterium | reverse complement strand
GGCTCCTCAAATACCGGAATTATTTCATCAACTAAGGGCTCTTTACTATCTTCCACTGCTTCCGGTTCAATTACTGCAATTTCTTCTGTTATTGCAGGAACTTCCTCGCTAATAATCTCTGCAGCTTCTTCATTCAGTGAAGCGAATTCTTCCGGAGGTAATGGTTCAGTTTCTTCAAGTATTGGAATCTCTTCTTCAAATATTGCAATTTCTTCCTCAGATACTGAGATTATATCTTCCGGTATTAATGTAAGTTCTTGTTCAATGATACCGGCATCAGCTATAGCGGCTTTTTCGGCTACCACCGGTTCAGCAGTTTCTGTAGGAGTATTGGATTCTGCTTTGTTTTCTTCAACAGGAGTTTCCTGAGTTATTTCATTGCTTTCTTCGGGTACAATTTCTATAACTTCAGGTTTTTTAATTTCTGATTCAGCTTTAGAGTCTTTTAAAAACTGGAGTAGTTCAGGTGAATCTTCTAAAACTTTGGAAGGATTTTTATCCGGATCGGAAGCAATGTCCTTTCCTGTTTCTTTATCTGATGCTGTTAATACTTTTTCAAAAGGAATTGCCTGTTTCTTTTGGATTTTAACATAGACATCTTTTCCCCGAACAATATTCAGTTTATCTGCTGCCTCTGGTGAAAGCAGTATTGCAATCCCCTCTGAAGCATCCGATGTACTCAAAATCATTACTTCGAGAGCAAAACCAGTTGAATGGTTTGTGACAATAACCGTATCGCCAGGTAAATACCCTGGGGCTTTACCATAATTCCCTGAGGGGAATACACCACGTTCTGCAACTACAGCTCGTCCGTCAAGCGAGGGATTCACAGTTAGCGCAAATAATGCGCCCGCAATAAACAGTATTGCAACTAAAGCACTAATTTTTTTCATATATCCTCCCTATCGTATCTTTGCAATAGCTTTTGATACTACTGTACCATTTTGCTCTGCAAATTTTAAAATTCCCTTTGAAATATCAAGTTGATCAGCTATTGACGGAGCAGTAATCATTCCTTCTTCTATTTTAACACCGTTTCTTACCTGAAAAACACTCCAATCAACATGTCTTATTTCTTGTGTTAGTGCATCTATTGATATTGTAAATACTGCAATATAATCAATGTATCCGTTTTTGGAAGCATCTAATGCTGCCTGAAAGGCGCCTTTATACTGATTATCTAAGCAAACAGGCTCATTTGAGACTATATTTCCGGTTTCGAAAAAATAGTTTATGAGGCCGTCTTCGAATATACGGGTATTTTCAAAGATACTTGTTCCTGCAGAATCCTTCTGATTAACAAGTACCGTTAAGGAAGCTGCAAAACACAATGATGTAATTAATATAAATATACTGATGCATAAAAATTTTTTCATATACCGCCCTTTGGAAACAACTTCCTACTCAATTGTCGGCACTTTGAAAAGGATTATTAGCAAATTATAAGATTGAAGAAAGCATTTCATTGTGATATTATTGGATTTACCATGAAGTACTATACTGCGCAAGTTAAAACTCTTAAAGAAGAAGAATATATAAAAAGAATACAAGATTTCTTAAAATTTAGAACAGATAAGCAAAGATTTATTTTTCCAAAAAAACTTATGTCTATTCGTAGAAAAGGCAAAGAAATAAAAGAAATGCTTCCTTTGTTTCCCGGTTACATCTTTGTTGAAGCAGAAGAAATTGATAATGAACTCTACAATATCATGCGATATACACCGAATTTTTATCGTTTTTTGCCCGACAATAAAGAAATTCATCATCTTGACGGTAAAGATCTTTCGCTTATAAAGCATTTTTTATTTTTTGGAGAAATTATTGATTCTTCAAAAGTGTTTTTTGATGAAAATGATCGTATTGTTGTCGCTGAAGGTCCATTAAAAGGTTTGGAAGGATGTATAATTAGAGTAGATAAACGAAAAAAAAGGGCTCGCATACGTGTTGATATTGCAAATAACAGTCTCACCCTTGATTTGGCATTTGATCTTATAACAAAAGAAAACAAGGTGGAATAATGGCTGAATACATGAAAAAAGGCATGTACATTATAGGTGCAGGTTTCGCAGGACGAATGCTGGCAAAAGAAATCCGTCAAAAAAAACTTTTTGGCGAAGTTATAGCATTTCTTGACGATGATCCTGAAATTATTGGTAAAACCCTCGATGACATACCTGTTTTAGGTCCTATTGCACATTTTACGT
>JAKJFV010000314.1 GCA_022704725.1 Spirochaetota bacterium | reverse complement strand
AGTCATGGCGTAAATTCTTGAATTGTCACCCTCAACAATGAAAAGAGAAGGATCTTCACGGCTGTACCTCACTTTTATTTCTGCACCTTCAGGATACTTTTTACTGGTGCTGCCGCTCTGTTCCTTTGCTATTATCAGCTTATTGGATGTTGTAACGTATTCCACTTCCATTGTATACATGATACTTATGCCGGTTCTGTTGACGTCGGTTCTGTCTTCGTATTGATGATACTTTGTGACTTTGCCATTTACAATGTCCGAATTCCTTCGCCAGGTAATCTCTTTTTTCAGAAGGATAATCCCGAGTATAATCATGGCGAAGCCCCCCAGGAATATTATTATTTCAACGCTCGTTCCGATCATAAAAAGCAGCCCCGCGATTGCGGCAAATACTGCGATAAAAATAAAGATTCCTTTTGATTTCATTTCAGTTCCTCTTATTATATTCCTTTTATTTGCATCCGTTTTCCGGGAATAAATTAAGTTCCGGGAAAGTAAAAATTACAGGGGTACATGTCCCTTTCTTAAGCTCTGTCCTGAAACATTTGAATTTTTTCCCTGCTGTTATCCCGTTCTTTTTTACCCATGCAAGAGATGGATTGATGCCGTCATTTATCCTCAGTTCTGCTCCTGAATCGGGGCGGTTTGAGAATATGTAACTCTTCCTGTCAGAGATGTTAAGCGGTGTGAAATCAAAAATAATCTTCTGCGGGCTGTCCGGGCAGTTATACTCTGATGCAGGCGCTGGTTTAATTGATTTGATTACCGCGTAACCTTCATACTTTGCATATTCGCAGGCGCCGTCCCGGGAGCCGGCTTTATTGCTGCTGCATGAAGTGTTCATGATAATCAATGCGGCAAAGATTAGCGTAAAGACGTTTAGTTTTTTCATAAAATTATTCTCCTTTTTTTTAGTTTCCTGTAAAAACGCCGTTTTTAAAATAACCGCTCTTCTGGGTTTCACCTTCAGTTAACATACCCTGACCGTGAAACTTTCCGTTTCTGTAATTACCCTGGTACCATGATCCGTTTGCCCGGTTAAATGTACCATAGCCGTGCATCTGATTATTTTTCCATTGCCCGTCATAGTTATCACCATTAGGATAATTCATTATCCCCTGGCCGTCCATTTTACCTTGTTTCATCATACCTTTGTATATACTGCCGTCTTTAAACTTGAGTATGCCCTGGCCGTGCATTTTGCCGTTTTTCATTTTTCCTGAATATACCGATCCGTCAGGTAATGTTACGGTTTCAATTTTAGCAACACCGGCCCCTTCGTCAAGTGTAAGAATCTCTGCGTAATTGCCGGATGTAATTTTACCGGATTTATAAGAAGTATTTTTGCAGGTACCTGTATTCAATTTGCAATTAAGAAGATCTTCAACATTTTCAATGTTGTAATAAATGGGGAATGGTTCACCGGCATTCCGCATAATTATAACAGGAAATCTGATATCACTTATCCTGATATCTGTCGAATCACTGAACAGGGATTCAAGCTGATTCCGGTACTCTTTATTGGAGATGGGATAAACAATAGTACCCTTTGGAACTGTATTCCAGCCGACCGGCCCCCAGTTTTTTTTAAGAAAATTAATTGCCGCATTGCATTTGGGGCAATTGGCCGATGTGTATACCTCTATCGATTTTTCCGGTCCTGAATTTGAAAAGAGTGCACCAGGAATTAGAAATAATAAAGAGATAATAATTAAGCGTTTCATTTTTTTCTTCCCGTTGTTTTTATTATATTTATACGCTGATTGTGTTTTTTGCAAGTATATAATATATCGTATCCGTGAGGCGACCAGATTTATAAATCTGGTCGTGGAGTTTGCCTCAAATACAGCGCCAGGGTAAGGACTGGCACTGTATTTGAGGGTTATCTATTCAGCGTACATCGCATCAACAAGGTTTTTGTAGTTATTAAGAACCACCTTTCTTTTAATCTTAAGTGTTGGTGTAACTTCACCCGCCTCCTGTGAAAAGATTCTCGGAATAAGTGTAAACTTTTTGATCTGTTCGACCTGCCCCAGGTCCTGCTGTCTTTTATCAATTATCTCTTTGTATAAAGCTAAAACTTCAGGTTTCGCGATAAGCTCCTCGTTTGTGCTGTAAGTTATACCGTTCTTTGCAGCCCACTCCGCAAGGTTTATAAAATCGGGTGCTATAATCGCGGTGATATATTTTTTACCTTCACCCGCGACCGCAACATTTTCAATATAGTGATCTTCGCATAAAAGAACTTCAATCTTCTGCGGTGCAACATTTTTCCCGCCTGCTGTGATAATAAGGTCCTTGAGCCTGTCTGTAATGGCGACAAATCCATCCTTATCCATAACTCCCACATCTCCGGACTTGAACCATCCGTCCTCTGTGAATGCCTCTTTCGTGGCCTGGGGGTTTTTATAGTATTCCTTAAAGACGTTCGGCCCCCTGAACTGCAGTTCACCTGTTGCAGGGTCGATCCTCATCTCTGAAAGCGGGACAACTCCGCCAACAGTACCAAGTCTGA
>JAKJFV010000313.1 GCA_022704725.1 Spirochaetota bacterium | reverse complement strand
TATGCTTCTTCACTATTAGCGCTCGCATCAGGCTTTGCTACAGCGGCCTTTCTTGTGTTACTTTTTTCTGCAAAACCCCTGACTTCTTTACTGTCTTTTTTTACGTCTCCGTTTTCATCAGTCTACTTTTTCGGGTCAATGCTCAATACGGCAGGCCTTCTTCTCTTTGGTTCTCTCGGAGCCTCCCTTGCTCTTCTTTCCGGCAACATCAATCTTGGAGGAGAGGGACAGGTGTATGCAGGCGGACTAATTGCAGCCCTCATTTTAAACCGCTTTAATTCTTTTTTCTCTCCGATTGCGGCAATGACCGCGGTAATTCTCATCTGCGCGCTTTTAACGCTCATACCGATTCTTTTAAAAATATACCGGAGAACAAGCGAACTTCTCACAAGCTTTTTACTTTCGGCTTCGATAATTCCATTAATAGACTGGGCTATTGCTAACCCTCTGCGCGATCAAAATCAAAACCTTTTAGCAACTCCTTCAATTTTAGACAGGTTTAAATTAACTTCCTTATTGCCCCCTTCAAAATTTACTGTGTCTTTTTTTATTGCTGCCTTACTCTGTGTAGTTTTTTATTTTCTCCTTTTCAAAACCCGGCCCGGCTCTCTTTTTAGAATCAGCGGGAAGGCGAATGAGTTTGCACTCTATGCAGGATTGAATACCAAAAAGCACAGCATTCTTGCAATGTGCGCATCAGGTTCTCTTCACGGTCTGTGCGGATACTTTGCGGTAAGCGGCATGTTTTATACAGCTCATCAGGGATTTTACCTCGGCATGGGGTGGAATGCACTGTCTGTAGCCCTCATTGCAAAAAGCAATCCGCTCCTGCTCATTCCCTCCTCTCTCATTCTGTCATATATTTTTACAGCATCCGATTATGCAGTGCTGACAAATAATTTTTCTTTCAATATAACTTCTATAATTCAAGCAGCTGTTCTTTTAGTAATATCAGTGTCAAACATGAGGAGAAAAAAATGAGCGCCTTAACTGATATGTTAGTATCTGCAGTTCCCCTCCTTCTTGCTTCCTCAGGAGCCCTGGTAAGCGAGCTTGCAGGAGTTATGGCAGTCTTCATTGACGGTATAATAAACTTGAGCGCATTTTTGTTTTATACACTGACTGATATTACCTCCAATCCCGTACTCGGAGCTTTTTCATCATGCCTCATCTGCATGAGTCTTTTATGCCTTGTTTCCATATTCACAGAAAAAACAGGCGCCAATCCTTTTTTAGCAGGACTCGCCGTAAATCTTTTTTCTGCTGGAATTGTATCTCTCCTTTCCTCTTTGATATTTAAAACACAGGGAGTTCTCTCTGCCTCACCGCTTCTCAACACTCAAACCGCCTCTGCCTCGCGAAGCACCTTAACACCATTAGTCTATGTTCTCATCCTCGTCTGCGCAGTACTGCTGCAGACAACAAAAACATGCAGAAGACTTAGAATTACCGGAAGCGATCCCGATGTCCTGTTTGAGCGGGGAGTCTCCCCGTCTTTTTACCGCACACTCTCATGGATTATCTGTGGTTTTTTTGCAAGCCTTGCAGGAATCTTTTTAGTCTTAAAAGTGTCCTCCTTTGTCCCGAATATTTCCTCAGGCCGCGGATGGATTGCGCTGGCTGTTGTTTTTTTAGGAAGAAAAAAGAGCGCCGGGATTGCAGCCGCTGTTCTTGTTTTTGCCGCGGCGGAATTTCTGTCAAATACCCTGCAGGGGAGCACTGTACCGTCGGGCCTTTTAATTGCCCTCCCCTACGCGGCAGCCCTCCTTCTGTTTATTCTGGTTCCGTCAAAAAAATAAGCACCTCTTCCCTCCTCCTCATTTCCAGTGTAAGCTAATAATAAATTTCCCTGACAAACTGATATTGATTCTTTTTTATAGATATGTTATTATCGATTTAAGCTGATTTGAAAGCTCTTCTGCTGACAAAAAAGCGGTTACAAAGCATGTAAAGATTTTTCTAAAACTCTTTACTTCACGCAGATTACTATTTCTTTAGGAGGAACTATGGAAACAAGGGTCGCGCTGATAGGTATACTCGTCTCGGACACAAGCTCTGTCGAACAGCTTAATCAGTTACTTCATGAATACGGTGATTACATCATCGGCCGCATGGGAATTCCCTACAAAAAAAACAATCTTTCAATTATGAGTATTGCACTCGACGCACCCCAGGATGTTATAAGCGCGCTTTCGGGCAAGCTTGGAGCATTATACGGAGTGTCGACTAAAACCGTCATGCCCAAAATTTCGGACTAGGCACTGCCCATGAAAGAAATCATTACCAAACTCTGCCGGGGCAGCCCTCTTACACGGGAGGAATTTATTCTCCTCATACAAAACAGGAACATGCCGCTCCTCTCATCCTCTGCTCATATCAGAAAGAATTCCGGAAGACCCGGTGATGAAGCACAAAGCGGCGGAGAAGGACAAACAGTATTTTCATACATCAAGGAAAAGGCTTTTCAAAAAAGAATTGACGTATTTTCAAATACAGTATTTCTGCGAGGCTTAATTGAATGTACGAGCTTTTGTAAAAACGGCTGCCTGTACTGCGGCATCAGGGGC
>JAKJFV010000312.1 GCA_022704725.1 Spirochaetota bacterium | reverse complement strand
TCTAAGCGATTTGTAAAACGGGTGTTAATGTGCCTTCTGGGAGTATTAATCTGTTCATTCAGTGTGGGTATGTTTAACCTTGCAGCCTTTGGGGTTGATCCCTTTCAATGTTTTGCACAGGGATCGCATTCTGTGTTTTCTAAGTACATGAGCTACGGAACCTACTATGTTATTATCAGCTTAATAATGCTCGTAATTATTTTTATTTGGGATAAGCACTATATCAATTTGGGCACCTTTATAAATATGTTTTTAACCGGATACATCATCGATTTTACATACGGGCTCCTGATTTCAATTTTTCCCGATCCGTCTATACCGGTTCGAATCGTGATGCTTATTCTAGCTGTGTTAATTTTATGTTTTGGTTCAGCGTTTTATATAACGGCTGATCTCGGTGTTTCGGTGTACGATGCAATTGCCCTCATCCTTGCAAAAAAGAAGATAAAAATTAAAAACTATGTTTTCCCCTTTAAATGGATACGCGTAGCCACTGACTGCATCTGTGTTGCACTGGGCATGGTATTCGGTAAGATGCCCGGAGCAGGAACTTTGGTTACCGCCTTTTTCATGGGACCGGTTATCAGTCTGCTTAATCACAAAGCAGCCGAGCCGTTTCTAAATTGGAGGACTCCGCTACTGGAAATCGTTAAGACTGAAGGGGATGCGTGAATAAGAGTAAAATAGAACGAGCGTTCGTTCTATTTATTTAAGTCAGCTAAAAAAAGGCTCTTTCATCCCTGAGGTGAAAAAGCCTTTCCTTTACTTCACATAGGCTGATATCAGTTCGTCCCGGATAGTGTCGTAGTGTGCATCAATAATGCCGAAATCCATTTCCTTGTATGACCAGATCGAACAGCCTATATGGTTTTCTTCAAATACTTTGAATACATCTTTAAACCAGTTAAGGCTATCACGGGCTGGTGCTCTATCTATGACGCCGAACTCCCCGCAATAAAGATTTACCCCGAATTTAGCGGCGGCTGTTTTTGCATCATTAACCATTTCTCGTATTAAAGAATCGCCCATATCTTTTTTATCTGCATCGGTTACGTCTTTCCCCTTGTAGCCTAGAACCTTAGAAAGCTCTATGTAATATTCCATAGTACCGGGATACTTAATGTCCTTGTCCATAATCATGTTGGGAACCCAGGGTGCTTTCTGGTGAGTAAAAATAAGCGGTTCATAAAAGTGGAAGGTAAAGATAATGTTCTCATCCAGAGGTTTTTCTAAAAGTTTTACGGTTCTTGCACTGTTCCATTGAATACCTCCGTAAATAATCTTTGTTACAGGAGCATGCTTGCGGATTGCAGATACTGTCCGTGAGATAAGATCATTCCATAAGGATGCCAGATTCTCTTCTACAACCTCGTTCAAAAGTTCGAAGGCAACATGGGTGTACGATCCGTATTTTTTTGCTATTTTTTCCCACAGTGATATAAACTTTACCTTAAGTTTTTCATCATTAAAAAGCGAATTCTTTTGTGTGTTTCCTGCATCGTTAAAATCGTAGCCTGCAGCTTTGTGAAGATCCAGTATCAGATTAAGGCCGTATTCAGCGCACCAGGAAATAGCCTTGTCCAAGTAGGCATATTCTGATTCTTTATCGCTTCCGTCATCATTTTCAATTACATTGTAGTCAAAGGGAAGGCGGATATGGTCAAATCCCCAGCTTTTAACGCGTTCAACATCTTTTTTGCTTATAAAGGTGTCATAGCGCTCTTTTGTGTGATCGCACTGAGAAAGCCAGCCTCCGAAATTTATTCCCCGGTCAAGTTTCATTTGAACCTCCTTGAGTCATTATCAGTCTAAGAGTAACCGTGAATACTGTTACGGTATAGTAGAAAAATATGAAAAATAGTGTTATATTACGTTTACTTATGAATTTTATCACTCAGGATAATAATGATATCAGCATTACTCAAAACGAAGAACAGGAAAAAATCCTTTCTCATAAACTCTTTTTACAAAGAGAGTATAGCTCTATTCACCTTGAGTACGATAAGGAAATGGATTTTTATGAGGCAGTGAAAGAGGGAAACCTGGGTAAACTTGAACAAATCATGCTGCCCCTGCAAAACGAAAAACTCGGAAAGCTGTCGTCTAATCCTTTGCGTAATCTAAAGTATCATCTGGTTGTAACGATTGCCATGATCACGAGGTTCTGCATAGAAGGCGGTCTGCCTTCCGAGACGGCCTACACACAGAGCGATATCAGTATTCAGCAGGTTGATACTGCCAGAAGTGAAGAAGAGATAAATGAGCAGCACAAGCGCATTGTGTTTGACTTCGCCTCAAAGATGAAAAGTATAAGGGCCCTAGGCGGATATTCGCGGCCGGTAATAAAAACCATCGACTACATCTATGATCATCTGCAGGAAAAAATTACCCTTACTGATATTGCCTCTGCTTCCGGCATGCAGAAAAATTATCTATGCGCCTTGTTTAAAAAAGAAACAGGCTCAACAATTTTTTCGTATGTGATGAAGCTCCGCATAGAGGCCGCTTCCAACATGCTCAAATTTGCAGACTATAAACCTTCCCTTATCAGTAAGTATTTTATGTTTTCTTCTCACAGTAATTTTATTAAAGTATTTAAAAAAGA
>JAKJFV010000311.1 GCA_022704725.1 Spirochaetota bacterium | reverse complement strand
TTCTCAGAGGTATTACAAAAATCAAGAATAATTCCGGCATACCTAAAAAAACTGTCAACTTCCCCTATTACACACTCAGGCTCTCCAATAATGAAGGGCGCCTTATACACAGACTGCATACAGGAAGAGAGTGATAAAAACATAATAGCTGTTAAGCATCTAAGAGTTTTTTTCATTTTCTTCCTCCATTTTTTTTATGAATGACTTCATCCATACATCGCTAATTCCTCTTTTTTCTGCATAATTGCATTGGGATTATTTTTATTAACAGCAAAAAGTCTTTTTATTGTTTTATCTGCCAAATCGTAATCTTTTTTTTCTAAAGCATCTTCAACTAAATCATAGAGTGTTTCATTATCAATCAGCGTAATAAGGACATATTGTGTTTCATTGCTAAACTTGAATTCTCTTGTATACCGTTCACAATAGGAAGAACAGGCTTCAATTGTATAAGCAGCGCTTTGTAATCCGTATAGAACAAACCGCCCGTTAATATCTGTAAGAGCTTTTTCCTTACCATCAAGCAATATGACACAGTTAGGAACCGGCCTGCTTTTCACATCATATACAGCACCATGCAGATCAGCTCTTCCATTAAATGTTTTAGTCCCTGCACAGGATGTAAAGAGTAAGAGTAAAATCACTCCTCTATAAAATCTCTTCATCATTTTTGAACCTCGCTTATTAATTTACCATCCGTACTTTTGTAAAACACTTTGAAGGATCCGTCATCGTTCATTATTTTCCCCACAATAGGACCGGTTAAAATACCAGCGCTTCTTTTTTGTTCTTTTGGCACTTCTTTTATGTCCTTGTTTTTTTCAGGAGTATTTACAAGACCGGTAATAAAAGAGCAAAACTCTGCTGAAGAAAAAGGGCTTATATTCTGTATCCCCTTTTCAAAAGTTACTTCATAAAATTCATTTCTTAATACAACACTCAGACTTTTAATAGTTCCAATATCCGGATCAAGAGCAAGCGCATCAAATATTCCTTTCATATCTTTTTTATTAACCAATGCCATTATTTCTTTTGAATTATTTTTCTCATATTTCAAAATACTGTTTCTATTTAGGAGGATTTCTCTCAATTCAATAAGATTTTCATCTTCACTATTTACATTTTCAGGAATCGCTGCAGATAATGTTAGAGTAAATGAGGGAGAATTATTATTGTACACAACCTTATCTATTTCAAAATTATTACGCTGAACGGCGGGGAAATACGATACTATTTGCTCAGGAAAAATACCGTGCAAAAGCAAAGTAATTAATGCAGTATTTTTTTCCGGCTGCAATACAATAGATAACGATTCAACAGAGCAACTGCATTCATTTCTGATTGACTGCAGCAGATTAAAAAGTACAGAGAATTCTATAGTTTTATTGACTGAAATTTCTGTATTATCTTCGTTGCCGTTTTTTTCTACTATTATTAATCCACTTTTATTTTCCTTTTTATTAATATAGGGTATAGCGCTAACCACCACCGAAAAAAGCATTAATAAAATAAAAGCTTTTAAATACATTTTTTTTCTATTGTAAAAAACCCTCATTTTCAATGTATTGTATTGCAGCACTAATTTATTATTCTTGTATTTTGTTAAAGCACCCGCTTCCATAATAATAACAGCGAGAACTATTTTTTTCCCAAATACAGCAAGACGGTAGAATACCTGACTTTGAATATCATAAAATGGATACTGCCTTTCAACTTCATTCCTTACAACTGAGTTTACAGTGGTTTTTTCATGAAGCTTTTTAAATAGTATTTTTTCAAGAGGAATGAATATAAGCTCATAATCATTATTATCCAGGATAATTGGTTTATTCATAACCTTCTCCTTCTATGAGCATCAATACCCTGAATGGTTTATTTTTTAAGCTAAAAGAATAAGCTGCTGCATTTTTATTCTTTTCTTTTAAAGGGATTATTTCAAATGAAGTATTTTCCATTCTTACATCTTTCTCGATTATTTTTCTCCATTGTAAAAAGGAATCTAATTCAACAATCTCATTATTTTCAATTTTTTTGTAAATAAGCTCTAATACCTTACTCATTGACTCATATTCTTCTGTTTTTTTAGAATAGTCATATACTGTACATACTGCTTCATAAAACGATAAACACAAAATACCGAATACAAAAACTACTACGGCTGATTCAATTAATCTCATATTTCCCCCCAAGTTCTGCATTATGGAGCTCAATTTTCCTGCAGACAGAATCGAATCGTTTTTTTTCAGATGAACACCTAATAAGTGCAATATTCATATATGGAATAACTACCAGAAACAGTAAAAGAATAAGTACTATTGCTGTCATCATTATTGATCCGGAATCGTTATTTCCATGACACAATGTCTTCATTATTACCCTCTCCTCCGGTTATTCCATCCGAACCTAATGAGTAAATTACAAATGCTAAACCGTAATCATTTACTGTTTTGTACACATATTCATTTCCCCAGGGATCTTTTTGTATTTCCTTATCTACATAAGGGCCGTTCCAGCGGGCGCTGACTGGAGAGATAACAGGTTTAGAATACAGCGCCTGAAGCCCCTGCTCCTCATTAGGAAAGTTTCCGCAGTCCAAATAATAACTG
>JAKJFV010000310.1 GCA_022704725.1 Spirochaetota bacterium | reverse complement strand
CGGTTATGGTCTTTTATCAGGTGGGGGAAAGTTTTCAGGAAGCTGCTGCTATAAGGTCACGCAGGTCAATTACTGCTCTTGTCAACATTAAAGAACCCTTTGCCCGCAGACTGAACGGCGGACTAGAAGAGCTGACCGCATCGGAACAAGTCCTGCCCGGAGACATTCTGCTTGTGAGGACAGGCGAGCGTTTCCCTGTTGACGGAGAAATTATTGAAGGAAGCGGTTTTATAGATCTCTCGTCTCTTACGGGAGAGAGTCTTCCTGTAGAAGTGAAGCCGGGGACAGAAGTCTTAAGCGGTGCAATTAATTCAAGTTCTGTTTTGTTCAAAATAAGGGCTGTGCGTGAATATAAAAATTCTCAGGCTGCAAAAATAATTGATCTTGTTGAACACGCATCGGCTAACAAAGCAAAAACTGAAAAGTTTATCTCATCTTTTGCTGCAGTGTACACGCCTATAGTAACTCTAAGCGCACTCCTTCTTGCCCTTATTCCGCCTCTGGTCATTAACAGCGGATTTAACGGGCTTTATGAAAGCGGGCTTCTCGAACAGTGGATATACCGCTCCCTTGTATTCTTAGTTATTTCCTGCCCCTGCGCCCTTGTTGTTTCAGTTCCTCTCGGCTTTTTCGGGGGGATAGGGGCCTTTTCGCGTTCCGGAATTCTTGTAAAGGGAGCGGACTTTATAGAGGTATTATCCCGTGTGCATACTGCCGTGTTTGATAAAACAGGCACTCTCACCCGAGGAACATTCTCGGTAAGTATGGTTCATCCATTTACCGGAGTTAAAAGTCCTTTGTCCGAAGAAGAACTTCTTGCGGTAGCCTCACATGTGCAGATGCATTCAAATCATCCAATAGCGAGATCTTTTAAAAATGCGCATTCAAAGGACTGCTGCTCATTAGTTAGGGTTGAACAGGTCGAAGAGTTTGCAGGAAAGGGAATAAGAGCTGTTGTAGACGGTAAACAGGTGACAGCCGGAAATGCAGAGCTTATGAAAAGCACTCAGGTGGAAGGATTTGGAAGCGAATATTCATGCAGCCGCTGCGCAGACGCGGCCGTGTGTTCAGGAACCTGTATTCATATAGCCGTTGATAATGTATACAGCGGTCATATAGTGATAAGCGATGTTATAAAAGATGATGCGCAAGAGGCTGTTGCAGAATTAAAAAAACTTGGAGTCAAACGGACAGTTCTTCTTACAGGCGACACCCGGGAAAGTGCGCTGCCTGTTGCACAAAAAGCAGGCATAGATACGGTGTTTTCTTCCCTTCTTCCTGCTGATAAAGCACGGATTGTAACAGAAATTATACAAGATCTTAAAATCAGATCAGGAAAGAAAAGGAGGGGAAGTGTAATTTTTACAGGAGACGGTATAAACGACTCTCCGGTGCTTGCTCTAAGCGATGCGGGAATTGCAATGGGAGGCTTAGGCTCAGATGCTGCAGTAGAAGCCTCTGATATTGTTATTATGAACGATGCGCTTTTAAAACTTCCTCTTGCAATACGTATTGCCCGCAGAACTCTTTCGATTGTAAAACAAAATATTGTGTTTGTGCTTTGCGTAAAAGCGGCAGTCATGATTCTCGGCGCCTTGGGCTTTGCTCCTCTTGCGCTTGCAGTCTTTGCTGACGTGGGAGTGTCGCTTATAGCAACACTGAATTCTGTACGTGCTTTATCAGTTAAAAAATAGAGGCGGGTTGTTATATTCAGATGACGTGTCTTGAGGATGTATATTTTTTTCTGTATAATCTGTGCATATGATTCAATTAGCTGCCTTTCTTGGAAATTACGGAAAAAAATATGAAAAAAACCGGCACAATGTAGCCTGGCTGTTTGCAGATTCTCTGTCTGCGGTAAGCACACTCTCCTTTACAAAAAAATTTAAAGGAGAGTATGCACTTGAAAAAAACACTGATATCACTGAAAAACGGGAAGACCCCTTGTATTATTTAAAGCCCGAAACCTATATGAATCTTTCGGGTGAAAGTATTGCAGAACTTGCCAATTTTTATAAGATAAAACCTGAGAATATTCTTGTTGTTCATGATGAACTGGAACTCCCCTTGGGAACAGTCAGCCTTAAATGGTCGGGAGGATTGGGCGGTCACAACGGGCTTCGCTCTGCCAAAGCCTGTCTTGGAACGGCAGATTTTTGGCGATTACGGTTCGGCATAGGGCGTCCTGATCATAATGATGTTGCCGGTTATGTCCTTTCCGATTTTACTTCTGATGAGAGAATCTGCCTTGCTCAGATTTTCCCCCAGGCGGAAGAGTTTTTTACAACACTCATGGTAAGCGATCCAAAAAAACTAGAAGCAGAGTGGAAAAAGAAAAACCTCCTCCCCTGATGCTGACTTTTTTTACAGCAATTTTAATGAGTTAACAATATTCAGTGTGTAAGGTTTTTAATAGTTTTTACTATATTTTACTGCGAGCCGCAGTGCTTCGATCATGCTCACTTCGCTTGCCCTGCCCGTACCGGCAATATCGAATGCTGTGCCGTGATCCACAGAGGTTCTCAGAATTTTCATGCCGCAGGTGATGGATATGGTGCGTTCGAAGTCGAGCGTCTTTGTCGCAATGTGACCCTGATCGTGGTAGAGCGATAAAACGCTGTTGTAT
>JAKJFV010000030.1 GCA_022704725.1 Spirochaetota bacterium | reverse complement strand
CTCCGGCATGTGAATTACTGCCAATGTCGGAGGAAAATCGGGAGTAAATTTTGTAAAAATTTCTTCCATGGCAATCGTTCCCCCCGTAGAGGCCCCGACAACAAGAAGTTTATGTGTAGTAGATATTTGTGAAAGCGCCGTTCCTGTTAGTGTTATTTTTTCTTTGGTATGTGTTGGAATTTGAAGCCTTTGTGAAACAGAGACCAGCCGTGATTTTGATACCTTTGCTGCTTGTACAATTTTTTCTGCAAGTTCTTCTGAAATTTCTTCTACAGAGTATGGTCCGCCCGATTTACTGACAATATCGACAGCACCCCGTTCAAGGGCTTCCAATGCCGCCTGGTTTTGCCCTTCTGCAAGAGAACTTACAATAATTACCGGGATCGGTTTATATTTCATAAGGTATTTAAGAAATGTGAGGCCGTCCATGCGGGGCATCTCGATGTCGAGTGTTATAACATCTATTTCCTGTGTTTCTATTTTGTTTCTTGCAATAAAAGGATCCGGCGCACTCCCGATAACTTCTATGGAAGGATGTTGCGACAGACGGCGTGTTAGAATATCGCGTACAATAGCCGAGTCGTCAACGATTAATACCTTTATTTTGCTCATGGGTACTCCTCATATTGATTATAGTTTTCTATACACAGAGTTTGCTTCTCTTCGCAATGAAGAAGGAAAAGTGAATAAAGTTTCTGTGTGTCCTATATAAAGTTTTCCTCCGGATTTTAAACTTCTTGCAAGTGTTTCAAGAGTTCTTTGTCTCGAGGTGTCGTCAAAATAAATAAAAACATTTCTACAGAAAATGTAGTCAAAGGGCTGTGTAAAATATAGATTATCCATAAGATTAAGCCTTTTTATACATATATGCTTGCGAAGCTCGCTTCGAATTTTATATACACCTTCGCTTTCTTTTGTAAAATACTTAATTTTTTGGTACTTTGTTGTTTTAATAAATCTGTTATCATGATATATGCCGAGGTTAAACTCTTCGAGCACACTGCGGTCCAGATCTGAAGCAAGAATTTTGAAATCTTTAATTCCTTCATCGAGCAGCGTCATAGCTATGCTGTAGGGTTCTTCGCCGGTAGAAGATGCTGCACACCAGATTGTAATATTTGTCCGGTTAGTTTTCTTTATATCTTCAAGTAAGTGGGCAAAATGTTCTGCCTCTCTAAAAAAATAGGTATGATTTGTAGTTATGTATTTTATTAGTAATTCCTTGCTTTTTGGATTTCCCGTTTCGAGTTCGGAAAAAAAATCCTCTGCTGTCCGGTATTTTTCGTTCATGAGAAGCTTGTTGATTTTTGGTTCTATACTTCCAATCTTACTGTCGGAAATATGAATGCCGAATTCACGGTATACTAGATCCCGTATTTCTTTAATCCGGCCCTTTTTTATGTCGAACATTGGAAAATCCCTTTATGATTCACGGTTTGGGAAATCTTCATCGTCTTCAAAACTGATAATATGTTTGTCGGTCTGTGGTACACTCTTATTTTCCTTTGCGGTTTTTTGCGGTTTTTCAGACTCAGCAGTAAGAAGCTTCGCTGCCTTGTGTTCATTTTTTGACGGTGATGCAGTTTTTCCCTTTTGCGCTTTCTTCTCTGCCTCCGGTTTTTTCCCGGATTTTGACGGTACCTGGTTTTTAGCGGGTGCAGATGGTTTTTTGCGAGTAATACCGGCTTTCTGGGTGGTTTCAAAGCCTGCACCGGATACTTTTGAACCCATGATAACAGTATTTAAGTTCTTAACAATATCATTAATTACCAGCACCTGACTGTTCATTTCCTCTGCTGCGCTTGCTGTTTCCTCTGCTTCCGACGCATTTGCCTGTACAACGGTGTCAAACTGCATCATAGCAGTGCTTACCTGATTAATCCCCTCATCCTGCTGAGCAGAAGCACTTTCAACTTCACGGTTCATTTCAAATACTTGTTTAGAATTCTGCATCATTTGTGAAAAAAGTTCTTCCATTTCCTTTGAGAGGGATAATCCGCTTTCCACATTTCTAATTGTTTCTTTAATCATGGCAGCTGTCTCTTTGGCAGATTCGGATGACCTTGTCGCAAGATTTTTTACCTCATCTGCAACAACTGCAAACCCAAGTCCTGCTTCCCCCGCACGTGCAGCTTCAACCGCGGCATTAAGAGCCAGCATATTTGTCTGGAATGCAATGGCATCAATAACATCTATAACTGCATTAATTTCTTCTGTGGATTTAGATATGTTTTCCATCGCTTTAACCATTGCAGACATTTTCTCAAAACCCTGTGAGCTCGCGCTTTGTGCTTTGTCTGAGAGAATACTTGCCTGGCGGGAATTAGCAACATTCTGCTTAACCATGGATGCTAATTCTTCTAACGAAGCTGTAGTTTCTTCTATACCGGCAGCCTGTTCCTGAGCTCCGTTTGCAATGGACTGCGATGAGTCTGCCAGCTGTCCGCTTGACACGGCAATTTGGGATGTGCTTTCTTTTAGATTTCGTGTAATAAGTTTTACGGGCTTTGTGATGCTTGCGGTTATGGCAACTGATAATCCAATTGAAAACGCGAGTCCGATCCCAAGAAGGGCGTAGACTGTGATCATAGAGCGCAGTGCATCATTATGAATATCGTTATATTCAGTCTCTGCAGCATTAACATCATGCTCAAGCAGGTCATTTATAAGCGGTATAATAGAATTTACCCGCACAGGGGTTATGACTTCTGAAGCATAGGCATAGACGCCTGTGTCATTCGGATTTTTAGCTTTTTGGACAAGCTGATCTAAAAGATTAAAATAATGACCGCAGTAATCTTCAAGCTCCGCTGCCATTTTTTCATCTTCTTCAGAATGTATGGATTTTTTATATTCTTCTATGAAAGTGATAAAATTTTGTTTTTTTTCGCTAAGTGTTTTTGAATAAGATGTTATGCGCTGTATGTTTCCCTGATTCAGGATGACCTGCAGAGCCGTTGCTGCAGCGTCGTTAATCTCTGCCTTAATTTCTGCAGCATACAAAACGCCTTTTAGATTGTAGTTATAGACAAAGTCTACACCGTCAGATCCTCTTTTTACTCCTGCGTTTGCAATTAGAATAATTACAACCGCAATGGCTTCCAAAAATACTGCCAGTAACAGAATTTTTGAGCCGATTCCATTTGTTTTTTTCATAACTCTCCCTCCGAATTCTTATTTTTCTTTTGGTACAACTTCCTTCACTGATGAAAGCTCATCGGAATTTAATATTTTAAGAACATCAAGAATTATTTTCATTCCGTCATCAGTATTTGCTATTCCCCGTATATATTCAGCCTTAATTCGTGCATTGATGTAGGGTATTTGAGAAATTTTTTCTTCAGGTATGCTTATAACTTCCTGAATAGTGTCTACAATAATACCCATGAGCATCGGCTCTCCTGCAAAATTCACCTCGACAATGATTATGCCGGTGTGTTTTGTGTAGTCAATTTCTTCCAGACCGAATTTAAGTCTTATGTCAATTATGGGAATAATTTGGCCGCGGAGATTAATAACACCTTTAATATACTCAGCCGTGCGGGGCAGGGGTGTAATCGTTGTCATGCCTAAGAGTTCTTTGACTTTTAGAATGTCGATGCAGTAATGCTCGTTGTCAACCTCAAAACTCAGGTATCGTTCACCTATTACCAGTTTTCTTCTGTTTGATTCCATCCGAACCTCCTTAAAAATTTCTGATTATTAGACTGCAAGACGTTTAACTACGTCAAGCAGTTTATCCGCTTCGCACGGTTTTACAATCCAGCCGTTAGCGCCTGCGCTTTTCGCCTGCGCTCTAAATTCATCTTTTGTTTCAGTCGTGAGCATAATAACAGGTGTTTTTGCATGATTTGGTAATTTTCGTATGTTTTCAAGCAGTGTTAATCCGTCCATGTTCGGCATATTAACATCGAGTAAAAACAAGGCGATATCGCCTGCAGAGGGAATTGCGTTAAGTGCATTAACCCCGTCATCTGCTTCGCAAACTTCAAATTCAGATACCAGTGCATTTTTAATTACGTTGCGGAAAGTTGATGAATCATCCACAATCATTATTTTTTTCATACTTCCTCCTCGTGACTCTGACAACTAAACTAAAATAATTCTATAGCATTCGTATTTATTCCCAAATCAATCCTGGTGCCGGGGGCTTTTTTTGCCAGCCCTCTTTCCATCGCCTTAAGTTCTCTTTCTGTTGTAAGTCTTTTTCGCACCGTTTTTGCAATTTCTTGTGCTGCGGCGTCAGTTTTTGAAGCATCTGAATCCATTGACTTGCTGTTCGGCTGTGTTCTATAGACATCGCAGACTGATCCGGCAAAGTCCTCTATAACCAGCTTCATGTTTCCTATTTCCTGACTGGTTATTTCGTGAAGCTGAACAACAGGCGAAATAGTATCCATACTTGCAGAAAGTGAAGAAATTATTGAGTTTACGCTGGTGTAAAGATGATCAAAGTCATCAAAGTAGCGGTGCATTACAGTAATAAAGGAAGATAACCCCTCTTTTCTTGATGACAACACTGAATAAATGGATTCGCTATTTTGATCCATTCCGGATTTGATGCTTTCAAAAATGTCCTGTGTTTCTTTAAGCGTCTTCCAAATGAGCTCAAGATGTGAATCGGTATTTGCAGAAAGATTTTTAATTTCCGAAGCAATGACCCTAAAACCGCTGCCGGCTTTTCCCGCACGGGCTGCTTCAATGGAGGCATTGAACGAAAGAATCCGGATTTTATCGGAAACCTCGGTAATATTTTGAGCTACTTCACCTATTTTGTCGTTAACAGTTTTTAACTGAGCTACCTTTGTTCCAATAGCACTGAATACATCGCGTACATTCGTGTCGAGGGTTGTCATATCAGATTGAAGCATGTCGCTTTCTTCCGAAACTTTCTGGAGCATCCGGTGATTTTTTACCTCATCATCATATTGCCTAACACCTGCTAAAAAAGATGAAATATTCTTCTTTATCTGCAGCAGTTCTTCGGACAAGGGCTCTGTTGTTGAACTTAGATTATGAGATATTGAATCGCACAATTCAGATAAAACCGGAGAGAAAACATATGCCTTAAGCGCCATTATAAAAAACTCTGCGCAGGCAGTTTCTTCTCTGTTTTTATAACGGTCAAGTTCCGCCTCGAGGAGCGCTATACGTTCCAAACTATTCTTAAGTTCAAGCGAAGAAGTGTCAGTACTGCTTTCTTTCTTTGTACTAGTCTCTGCTTTTTTTGCTCCGAATAAAAGGAGATACACTTGAGGACCTGCGACTATAATAAACACCGCTGCCGCAGTAATGATGAGCGGCAGTTTTAAGATGAGTATAAAAGGCAGGCATAATACTGCGCTTGATACAGAGATTATAAGTCCCTGATATTTTGAAAATTTCTGCATTGGGTTCTCCTACGATGCTGTTTGCGGGATACGTGTCTGAATTTCGTCAATGCCCATCTGGATGAATTGATCCACATCAAGCACCAGACCTATAGTTCCTCCCGACAGCACGGTGCCCGAACTTATACCTTTCATATCTCTGAATCGGGCCCCTAGGGTTTTAATAACGATTTCGTTTTTAGATAATATCTCGTCGGATATTATAGCAAATTTTTCGCGGTTTGAGTTCTCAACAATGGTTGCCATTTTACCCTGACCGGCTTCTTTAATTTCGAATACAGAGGCAAGACTGATCATTGGAATAATTTCACCTCGCAGATCGAGAACGGTAGTGCCGTTTCGTATTCTGCTGATATTTTCCTCTTTTACCTTCAAGGACTCCATTATTACTGCAATTGGAATAATAAACATATTTGGTCCGCTGCGGACGATCATACCGTCTATAATTGCGGTGCTTAGGGGGAATATGAGATCAAAGGTAGTTCCCTGCCCGGGAGTACTGTAGGTGTCAATCCTTCCCTTTGCTTTAAGTACCATCTGTTTAATGATGTCCATTCCGACGCCGCGTCCGGACATTAGGTCTGCCTTGTCCTTTGTTGAAAAACCCGGAAGGAAAATAAGATTATAAATTGCAGCGTCTGTCATAGCGCTTACAGCATCTTCGGCGATCATGCCTTTTTCAATTGCTTTCTTAATAATTCTTTCTTTATCGAGTCCCTTGCCGTCGTCGCTAACTGAAATTACAATGTTATTCCCTCTTCTCTCTGCTGATATTTTTACGGTTCCCTGTGCAGGTTTTCCTGCCGCGGCACGGTCTGCCTCTGCTTCTATTCCATGATCAAGCGAATTCCTTACAAGGTGCATAAGAGGTTCTTCCAGCGATTCTATGAGAAGCCGGTCAATTTCAAGATCATCACCTATAAATTCTGCATTAATCGGCTTATTCAGTTTTGTAGAAATATCGCGGATTATGCGTTTAACTGTTACAAAGAGAATTTTAACACTTTCGGTCCGCAGCTGCATACTCGAGTGCTGGAGTGTTTTGCTTATTTTTCTAACTTCAGCTAAGCCCGGAACATCCTGATGAATTTGACCGAGCGATATTAAAAGTTCACCAATCATGTCTACAAGATAATTAACTTTTGATGTTCTAACCTTAATAATTGCATCGTTGCGTTCCTGCTTTTGCTTTTGCTCATGGTCAGAAAAAACAGCTTCTTTTTCTTCTTTTACCTGCTGTTTCTGCATAGATAGAATTTCTTTAATATCATTCTGATCGGCATATTTGTTTTCGACAGCAATTTCACCGAATCTTTTTTCAAAGCCGCTGACAGCCTGCTGTTTTACAATTTCTCTTTGCTCCTTTTCGGTAATGAGTCCCTTTTGTGTCATGATTGAACCGATTGAAGGGCGTACAGAATCTGTCAGGTGTGTTAATGAATCTATATATCCGTCTAAAATAGTTTTACTTTCTATTACAACATCATGATTCTCAAGCTCTAAAACCATGTCTTTTGCAAAGTCCAGACCGCGAAGAAGATAATCAATTACCATACTGTCTGTTTTCATCTTTTCTGAACGTAAAAGGTCAAGAAGATTTTCAATATTATGGGTTAAATAGCCCAGCGATGCCAGCTTTAAAAAGCCGCATTCACCTTTAATGGTGTGAAAAACTCTAAATAATTCTTTAATATGGTCGAGGTTCTCAAGATCATCTTCCAGCATAAGGATTAGTTCTTCTGCTCTGGAAAAACGGTCTTTGCAGTCGCTTATAAACCCTGCAAGCTGTTCATTGTCCGCCATGCATTCGTTGACTGAGGAGGATGAATCATCAGGTTTTGGAACATCCGGTGTCTTCTCGGGGTGATAATGCTCATGCACCCAGTCCAGGGCCCTGTTTTTCTTCCATTCAGGAAGGTCTGCCTCATTTTCATGAATCTCTATGAAAAAATCTATTGCTTGCGATATTTCTTTTGTAAAGGAATCTCTTTCATCTTTTAGTTCCTCTGAACAAAGGTAAAACATCGCTTCGGTTAGATTATGAAGAATGGGATTACTCTGGGTAACAGGCAATAAAGCTTCAATATTCTGCATAATTTCTGATAATGCAATAACATCTCCGCCTTCGAAATTCAGTATTTTCTCAGAAAGTGCAAGAATAAGATCCTGCAGATTCTGCTTTTCTTTTTTAGTCATAAGCTTCCCCTTTCCGTCCGGTGCATAATACCATGAAACATGGTAAAACCTTGTACTATGGTACCACTGAAATTTTACCCTGTCAACAAATGTCGATTTTCATTTACAGAATGTTACAGGCATAAAAAGCACCTTAAAGCACTGGAAATGAATCCGGCATGAAGGTGCTTTTTATTTTATCAGTTATAGGAACCTGCAAACCTTATTAGGCTTTGTAATCCTCGTCATCCTCAAACGATATGAGATGTGTGTCTTCGCTGCTGTCTTTTTTGACGTCTGCCGGTTTTGCTGCGGGTCTTGTTTTCACCGGACTTGCTATTTTTTTCTGCGGAGTCTGTACAGATTTTTTAACGGTAAAAGACTGCACCGCCTTTTCTTTTTCTTTGCCGGTAACGACTGTATACAGGTTCGACACAATCTGTTCTATAGTAACTACCTGTCCGTTCATTTCTTCAGCTGCACTTGCTGTTTCTTCAGCACCTGAAGCATTAGCCTGAACGATGGTATCGAACTGAATCATCGCAGTGCTTACCTGATTAATACCCTCATCCTGCTGACGGGAAGCACTTTCTACTTCCTTATTCATCTCCATAACCTTCTTTGAATTAGAGAGCATATCTTTAAACAATGCCTCCATTTCTTTAGAAAGTTTAGTTCCTTCATCAACATTTTTGAGTGTTTCTTTGATCATAACAGCAGTTTCTTTAGCTGAAGTGGAAGAACGGTTTGCAAGATTTTTAACTTCGTCTGCAACAACGGCAAAGCCCAGACCTGCTTCTCCTGCGCGGGCTGCTTCGACAGCCGCATTAAGAGCGAGCATATTTGTCTGGAATGCAATATCGTCGATGACATCAATAACAGTGTGTATTTCTTCGGTAGATTTGGAAATACTTTCCATAGCTTTAATCATAAGCTGCATTTTTTCATAGCCATTTGAGCTTGAAGTATTTGCCTTTTCAGATAAAAGGCTTGCCTCCCTTGCATTTGCAAGGTTCTGTTTAACCATTGAGGCAAGTTCTTCAAGAGAGGCGCTTGTTTCCTCAATGCCTGCAGCCTGCTCTTGCGCTCCGTTAGCAATATCCTGCGATGAATCTGAGAGCTGATTGCTGGAAAGAGAAATCTGGTGAGTACTGTCGGTCAGTGTTGTTACAATACGGCTTACCGGCTTCGTGATGCTTCTGGTAATAGACACTGCCAGTGTTATGGAAAGAAGTAAACCTCCTCCGAGTAAGGCAAAAACAAGAATTAGTGAGTTTTGCGAGTTTTGCGATGTAATAATATAACTTTGCTCCGCCTGTGATATTGAGGTGTCAACAAGTTCATTAACTGCCGGAATAATTTGATTTGCCCGTATAGGAGTCATGTTGGAAATTGCAAATTCATACGTGTCGGATGCATTCGGATCTTTCGCTTTTGCTATTACCTGGCCGCCGATCGTAAAGTAGTCAATAACATATTGCCGTATGTCTTTTATTGCAGCTTTTGCGGTATCTGTCGCTGCAGTCTTCTCAAAGCTTTCAGCTAAAGAGAGGAATGTAGTGTAGTTTTTCTCAAGATTCTTTTCGTAGCGGGCAATTCCTTCCATGTTTTTATCATTAATAATGATGTTTAGGGTTGCACCTGCCGCATCGTTAAGTTCAGACTTAATATCAATTGCATAGCGTACACCTAATAAGTCTCTTGTGTACATTTCTTCAAGAGCTTTTGAAGAATTACTGATAGTTACAGTTGCAACCAAAATGATGCTTACTGCAATAACTTCGAGCGCAAGGGCCATCGCTATAATCTTAAAACCAATACCTCTTTGTTTCATTCTAAACCTCCGTAAAAGGGATACCTATCCCTGTGTTCGTGAACACTCCATACTCCGAAACCTATGAAGTGCCGTTCTCCGGTTCATAAAAAAAAGTGACTGTTTTATTTTCTTGATTTTTATATTAGAAATGCGTTTTTAGGATTAAAGATATAAATCTTTATTTATCTATATATCAAATATCTCTAATCTCTCTTTATTACAAAATAACACTAGTTGTAAGATGTGTCAATCTAAAACTGAGATATTTTACATAAAAGTATTGTAATTAAGTCACAAAAAAAAAGCTGATACAGTCGAAGCTGTAACAGCCGTATTAAACAAGGGGTTTTGATTAAGTACCGGTAGTAATCTTACTCGTAACTTACCTGACTTTCATGCTTGTCAAAAAAGTCGATTCGGGGCTCAAGAAACTTAAAAGTATGAGTTTCCTGATTTTTCATGAAGAAGGTAAGCGGTTCAAAAATATGATCCCAGTTCCAGAAATTTTCTTCTACATTCAGGTACTCCCGAATTTTTTCTGTTCCCGCAGGAGCTATAGGGTGGAGGAGGGCTGTGCAGGTTCGAAGGTAGTGATACGAATTTATGAGCACCGGTTTTACGGCATTTTCATCGCCTACATCGCAGGTCTTCATGGCTCCAGCCCAATACTTGCTTGCATTGCGGATGAGGGTGTCGAGGAGCATCATTACGGTGTGAAATTCGTGGCGGTGCATGAGTTTTTCGTATTCGATAATTGCATTATTGCATTCTTCTAGAACAGCAATATCAATTGAACCGGAGGGGAGTCTTCCTTCAAAATACTTCTGACTAGTGTAAAAGCAGGAACGGGCGAGGCGGTTCATAACATTACTTAAAAGCATTCCTTCTTTAAGAACAGGGTCCGACTCTTTAGGGTTTGCTTCCGGGTTAAAAGGCTTGGGACTGAAGTTGATAGAGCGGAGGCTTAAGCCGAGTGCAAAAAAGTGAGCGCGCAGCTGATCGGGCGTGTAGTGATTTAAGAGGTCGGATGCCATGATCGGGGGAATATCGCTCGAAGAGGAAGCCTTCTTTTTAAACTGCAAAAGATGTTT
>JAKJFV010000309.1:353-2653 GCA_022704725.1 Spirochaetota bacterium | reverse complement strand
AAGGTATAAACCTGCAGGAAGGTTTTAATGCTGTTATTCATTATGACCTTGCGTGGAACCCTACCCGTCATGAACAACGTGAAGGCCGAGTAGACAGGTTTGGACAAAAATGTGCAAAGGTGTGGACGACCATGCTCTATGGAGAAGATAACCCTGTGGACGGTTTTATATTACATGTAATTCTTCGTAAAGCTGAAAGTATTAAAAACGAACTGGGTGTGCATGTTCCCATACCTGACGATGACAGAAGTGTTAGAAAGGCTCTTGTTCAGGCAGCACTTCTTAAAGGAAGAGTAAAAGATCCTCAATCGCATTATTTGGATTTCGGTGATGAAGAGACAAATGCGATTATTCGAGGTGCACAAGTAAAATGGAAAGATGCAGAAGAAAAAGCAAAGAAAAATAGAACAATATTTGCGCAGAATGCTCTTAAGCCGGAGGAAGTGTACCCGGAATGGGAAAAAACTAGAGAAGCATTGGGTGACAGTGAGAGCGTAGAAAAGTTTTGCTTATTGGCTCTGACACGATTAAATGCCGGGTTTAAAAAATGCTGTGATAACGGATATGAGATTAACTTAAACACACTGCCTAAGGATGTAACAGAAAACATTATGAGTGTGAAGAAAAAAAATACTTTAATAAAAGCAAGTTTTCATTATCCGCCTGAGCAAGGGTATACTTTTATTCACCGCAGTCATAAGTTTGTACGATCTTTGGCAGATTACTTTTTTGAAAATGCACTTTCAGATATGAATGCTACCATTGCCAGAAGAAGCGGTACATACAAGATGAACAGTATTAAGACTATTACTACAGTATATTTACTGCGTTTGAGGTATCAGATAACAACAGAATACCGAAATACCGTAAATGCTCTTATGGCAGAAGAAACTATTGCAGTAGGCATAGAAGGTAGAAGCAATCCCAGACTCATAGAAGATGAAGATGTAATACAATTACTCGATTGTAAACCTGATGCAAATATGAGTGCAGAAGCCTCTGTTAGAGAGCTTTCAAAATCTCTCGATTACTATGAAAAGGAAAAAAATATTTTTTCTAATATTGCTGGACAACGCGCAGAAAAACTTGAAGCCGATCACTCAAGTGTTCGTCATGCTTCAATTATTAAAGCCGGAAAAATTAAGGTTACCGCATGTGAGCCTTTAGATTTAATTGGTGTTTATGTACTTACACCTGCAGCAGCTTTGTAAGGGAGAGAATTATGAAAAAGAAACAAAGTAAGCTACCATCAATTACGGTAACCGGACAGATTTTCTCATCCGATATGCTTCCTTCTCTTGTTCAAGGGAATGGAAAATATCAGTCTCCGGAAGATTATAAACTGCTGCCGGGTATACGATTTAGTGATGAAATAAGCCGTTCAATGCATATAGGACAAGCCTTATATGCGGAGTTTAAAAAGAAACAGACTGATGGTGCATCATTACACAACATTACTAATGATTTTATTACAAAGTTTTTTACTCTTTCATTAAACTATACCGAGTTAAGGAAGGCTGATGAAAATCAGAAACTCGTGGAAGGCACATTGTATTCAATCCCGTATTTTGCAGCCCCTTCTGTTCCTCTCGTAATTTGTCCAGGTAATTTGAAGTTAGATCAAACTGATACCTTATTTACAACAACGAAGGAAGGCGTTACACGGAAAAAAAGCGCCTTTTCATTGGCTCAGCTCTATGTTAATGCCAGTAAAGAATGTTCGTGGGCCATAGTTACGAATGGAAAAGAAATACGGCTCCTTCATGACAGCGACAGTATGGTGCGGCCTCAGTATGTATCATGTGATATTGAATCTATTTTCGAAGAGCAGCAGTATCCTGATTATTTAGCTTTATGGTACATGCTTCATGCTTCGAGAGCTTTAATCTGGGAACAGTGGAGAATAGAAGGTCTTAGTCAGGGTACCCGGGTGCGTGATGGGTTACGTGCAGGAGTAACTGATGCGCTTCTTCACCTTGGAGCAGGTTTTTTACAAACAAAGGGGAAAGGAAACGAAGCGCTTCGAAAGGCTTTGCAGACAGGAAAAACCGAAGAGGGAGAGTCTTATACTCTGCATCTTTTTTACCAGGAAATGCTCCGCTTAATTTACCGGTTTCTTTTTCTTTCTACCCTGGAAGAACGTAATCTTCTTTTTGTGCATACAGAAAACGAAACCGATCTTCCAAAAGACATACAGCTTGCACAGACAATTTATACAGAAGGCTACAGCATTCACCGTCTTGCAGTACGGGCAAAAAAAAATACTAACAATGACCGTTATACCGACTTATGGCAGGGTG
>JAKJFV010000309.1:0-233 GCA_022704725.1 Spirochaetota bacterium | reverse complement strand
CAAGCTCCGCTGGTGCTACATAGATGATGTATTCACCTTTACAGACTACCGTAATATGGACACGGAAGAATTCGGAAGTGTGTACGAAAGTCTATTAGAGCTTGTGCCCCGTGTTGATTTGGATTCCGGTTCTTTTAGTTTTGTCGGTATTGGAGATGAGCGGGGCGTTGACGAAGAGGGAAAAACAACGGGAAATGAGAGAAAACTTACCGGCAGTTATTATACTTCAAGTG
>JAKJFV010000308.1 GCA_022704725.1 Spirochaetota bacterium | reverse complement strand
AGTATCATCGACGCATAGAGTTCCGGTTTCGCAAGCGGCGTATCGGTCCGCGCCTCGATCTTCCTGATGAACACCTTGTACGCCCAGTGCATCGGGCTTGCAGGATTGCAGTCATAAAAAAATCTATTCTTGCATCCCTCAGTGTGCATTGCTAGACGGCTGTACGCTGTTGTAATGGCGCTGTACGTTATCTGACTTACTTCGTTAAAATAAATGGTGTTATACTCGTGACCAAGAATCTTATCAACCTGTTCTTTATCCCCAAGTCCGCCAATCCAAATCTCAGATCCATTCCACAGCTGAATGAATCCGTCATGAACATTGAGCTTGAAGTTTTTCTCGCCCACTGTTTTCTTTAGCCAGGGAACTAATGTCTCATGCAGTACTGAACTTCGTGCATCCTTAGCCCTGTATCTGCAGATCAGGTGTCTGCTCCCGTTATACTTGCATGCCCGGTAAATAATGGCCATGACAAGCACCGTTGTCTTTCCGCTTCTCGATCCTCCAAAAAGCAAAATGTGCTTAGCACTGCCTTTCAGAAGCTCCAATGCTTTTTGTTGTACCTTTGTGGGGCGGAAGATGGAAAGGCTAATAACCACATTACACCCCGTCAAAAGTATCTACAAAGTTTATTTCAAGCTGCCCGGTGAAAGAGCCTTTTCCTTTTTCATCAGAGTCCGCAGTGCTTATTACGGTGCCCAGCTCAAAGGTTCGCTCTAACATATCCATCGTTTGAACAGCAGTAAGATCCTCTGGTCTTATCGAATCCAGCCGCTTATCAACAATACCGGTCATCTTCTCAAGCATTTTTTTATATGCTTCCCGACGCTCCATCTCTTCAATCTTGTTTTGTTTCTGTCTCTCAGCATCGCAATAATCATCGAATGCTCCGGCTCTATCAGCCCAGCAAAACTTTTTTGACCACCGGTGCCATGACGCATAATACCTCTCATCAAGCTCATTAAGTTTTATTACCTTCCGGATATTTCTCAACGGCCCAAAGTCACGGTATAAACAAAACGCATGGAATGCAGCGTTTAATTCGCCCTGTTGTCTGTCCCAGCATTTTACCGCTTCAACATCCACAATCGGCTTTTCTATAACCATCCTCCTTTTCATTTTTTTGGTGACTCGAAAAAGGTGCGGTCTTTTTTGAGTACAGGTTAATCATAATCCAGAACGGGAAAAATAAATCTAAAAAAATATATTTCTTATTTTGGACTGTTTTTTTACAGAACTGTAATAAATAGCTTTTTGGCAAGGCCTGTTTTCGGGGGAAGAATGATTATGTGCGTCAGGCAGAACCCGTCAAGGTCAAGGCAAGTCGCTGCGCGAACCTTGACCGAACCTGCCTTCCGCTTTCTTTTTTTTCTCGTCCCCCGAAAACAATTTAGGGGGCGGCACGCCCTTTTGAAATTGAAAGAATCATGGAGGTTCGAAAATGAATGCAGTAATCAGAAATCGGTTTATCAGTTTGTTCGTAGAAAACGAAATACTGGTAAATGTATCTCACCTGGTACACCACCAGAAGTATGACTCTTTTTTTATTTCCCGTTTTGCCATCCGCAATGTGTTAGCAGAAATCAAAAACGGAGAAAGGAATCAGGAGAATTTTGAAAAAAATGTGAGGAAGCTCGCATCCTCTCTACCACAAGGAGGCATACTTCGACAAGAAGTGATTTTTGAAAGTGTGGAGCGGAATAAGAAATTTGTTCTTGAAGTGTATCAGGAATCAAACAGGTTTTATAAACCGCTTATTACAATCTGGTTACCCTACGAGAGGGAAGAATGCTATAGCGATCTTGCAGAAACATTTTATCAAGCAAAGCTTAAAGAACAAGAAGATAAGCGAATGAACCGGGACCTAAAATTAATCCAAAGCTTATAAGGCATAAAAAAAAAGGACTGCCCATATTTTGTGGACAGTCCTTATCTTACTTCGTAATTTCCAAAAACCCATTAGAACGCCTGATGATATTCGTTGTAAGGTTTTCAGTTATTTTTACTGGATACCCCTCATGCATAGTGATTGTTATACCTATTTCACCAAAGGTCTTTTCTTCCATCCGTTTTTTTAAGTCTTTTGATACCTGGCTGATAACCTCATTCTTTGTCATTATCATTATGCTGCCCCTCCTGATTCAGTAGACCTCATACCCTTGAGCCACGTTAATAAATCAGACTTAAGAAACAGAACCCGACGCCCTTTACGAATACAGGGAATAGCACCAAGGGCAGTATCCCGATATACCGTCGACACCGCACACCTCAGATATTTTGCTGCCTCTTTGATATCCATCAGCTCATCATCAGTTACATCCTCATCTACAGATACGTTTCCATCTGTTACTTCATTTTCGCTTAAATCCAACATACACCTCCATAAATCAATGTAAGCATATAGTATTCCAGATAACGCCCCGTAACCGTAAAAGAATGTATGATTTTAATTGACACATTGTTTTCAATTTTGTAAAACCTAGGCTAAAAGGGAACTGAAAATTTGAGCAGAAGCATCCGCAACCTGCTGCAAATCTTCCTCCCGCTTGTGAGCTGCATAGTGTTTCGTCATCGCAGGAGTCAAATGCCCCAGCGCAATCTGAGCCTTTCTTTCTCCGACATTGTTTGATATAACCGTAGCATAAAAGTGCCGCCACGAGTGAAAG
>JAKJFV010000307.1 GCA_022704725.1 Spirochaetota bacterium | reverse complement strand
TCTTTTTTCCAGGCTGAGCCTGAATATACTAGAACTTATGAGATCGGTTTCATTTTTAATCCTGCATATCAGGGTAAGGGGTACGCATCAGAATCTCTTAAAGCTTTTACATCCTATTGTTTTTCTAATCTGAATGTACACCGGCTCGAGGCAAAATGCGATCCTGCCAATCAAAAATCGTGGAAGCTCCTAGAGCGTTCAGGATTTGAGAGGGAAGGGGAGCTTAAGAAAAATATCTATTTTAGAGAAAAGAACGGAAATCCCCTTTGGCAGAATACCTGCGTGTACGGCCTCGTGAATCCGGAGGAATGACTTTGTGGATAGCCGATGTTTTTTATGCTATACTTTTCCCTGATGATTACAGCTCAGATAACAGGAGAAAGAATGTTTTCAAGAAAGACAAAAATCGTGTGCTCTATGGGGCCTACTGCAGAATCAATTGATGTTATTAGTTCTCTTTTAAAATCGGGAATGAATGTTGCAAGATTCAACTTTTCCCATTCAGATCATGCGTATCATAAAAAAAATATGGAAAATGTCCGCAAGGCTTCTGAACTCACCGGTATTCCCTGCGCCCTCCTTCTCGATACCAAGGGCCCCGAAATCCGAACCGGCCTTGTTCCTGATGACGGTAAAATAACGATTAATGAAGGCGATACCTATATAGTTACCAATGATGACAGCACTGTTTGTGCCGCTTTAAAAAATGCAGATGGAACTCATATACCGGGCCGTATCTCACTCAGCTGGAAAAAACTTCCAGAAGAAATAAAGAAGGACTGCCGTATTCTTATTGCAGACGGTCTTGTAGAACTTTTAGTACTTGAAACAGACGGCAGGTCTGTTATTACAACGAGAGCTTTAAACTCGGGAACTATCGGCAGTAAAAAAAATGTAAACGTTATCGGTATACATCCTGATATTCCAGTCTTAAGCGATCAGGATAAAAAGGATATTGAATTCGGCCTTTCCATGGGAATTGATTATATTGCCGCAAGCTTTATCAGTTCTCCGTCAGATGTTGTGTCTATTTTACGCTTTATTGAACCATTTAATACCAAAGCAAAAGTTATTTCAAAAATTGAAAATGAAGAAGGATTGAACAATATAGAGGAAATTGTTGCCGTTTCTGCAGGTGTTATGGTTGCCCGCGGCGATCTTGGAGTTCAGCTTCCAACTGAGCAAATCCCTCTAGCACAGAAAAAAATAATTCAAGCATGCAATTTTGCAGGAAAACCGGTAATTACCGCAACCCAGATGCTCGATTCTATGATAGTTAATCCCCGTCCTACCCGTGCAGAGCTTACCGATGTTGCCAATGCAATATTAGACGGAACAGATGCAGTTATGCTTTCGGGCGAAACAGCAAATGGAGCTCATCCTGTAGAAGCAGTTCAGATGATGGATAAAATAGCACGGACTGTCGAGGTGTCTGATGAGTATCGGTCAAAGATGAATCAGTATCATCGGCTGGAACGGAAAACGAGGGGTATAGAGGAAACAATGACCAAGGCGGCATACGACACCGCAAGCGCTATTGAGGCCGCCGCAATTCTTTCGCCGACCATGAGCGGAAATACAGCCCGTCTATTAAGCATGTACCGGCCAAGGCAGCCGATTCTTGCAGCAACGCCAGATAAGACAGTGTACCATCAGCTTCTTCTTAATTGGGGCGTCATTCCCCTCCATGTTCCTGTTGCATCGGATTCTGAGGAGATGATTCAAAATGCAATAGCCGTTGCCTTGGATAACCGCTTTATTAAAAGTTCAGATAAACTTGTCATGGTTGCAGGGGTTCCAATTATCAGCCCTTTAATGGTAAATACAATAAGGATTCTTTTCGTTGGGAATGTATTAGCACGCGGTTTAAATGCAGGAGGTTACTGTTCCCTTAAAAGCAGGTGCCGGGTGACAGGAAGGGTAGTACGCGCAGAAACAGCAGAAGAAGCACGAATTATTCTGGGTAAAAAAGGAGGGGAGATTCTTGTTATTCCCAATCTTGATATGTCCTTTGTGCCCCTGCTTCGCCTCATAAACGGACTTGTTGTAGAAAATCCATCGGAGATGACAAAGGAATTACTGTCGCTGGTAAACCCCAATCTTGTATGGATATCTCAGGTAAGCGGCGCTATGAAAATATTTGAACCCGGATTAACTATAACGATAGACAGCAGCGAAAAACTGATATATGAAGGGACGGTAAGCTAAGCTGATTTTTTCCATCCCTGGAAAAAATCAGCTTGGAATGAAGCTTTGCTTCATTCGGCATTGTGTACCGCCATCCATGGCGGCGTTTTCCATACGAATCTGCGATTCGTTAATGTAAGGAAATTATATTACTGGACTTTTTTCGCGCAACAAAAGTTACGCTGCAAAAAGTCTGATTATACGAATCTGCGATTCGTTAATGTAAGGAAATTATATTACTGGCGGCGTTTTCCATACTATGATGCGGCAAGGATGCCGCCCTGTATGTTTTGTGGGTAAATCGAGTTTGTGGCAACAAACTCGAAAAGGAGAAGAAACAGGAGGTTTCTTCTCCTTAGGAATCCAGCTTATGGTAAAAAAAAAGAACGAATCAAAAGATTCGTTCTTTCACTTGAGCTACGATGGATTCGCCTTTCATTCGCAGACTTCCTGTCTGCTCATTGCAGGCCGCCTTCGCTCCTAAGTTGCCAT
>JAKJFV010000306.1 GCA_022704725.1 Spirochaetota bacterium | reverse complement strand
GCATCTGTCCCTGTCCCCACCCGCCTATAGATTCCACATGTGCATATATTGTTTTAAATATGAGTACCTGTATAACAAAAAGACTTGAATCTACAAAAAACGGACCGAAAAAACTCAGACGGAATTCCGTGAGCCGGGCAAAGCGTAGTTTCAAAAGCATGAAAAAGATTCGTATGTTTTTTAAAATGCTGCTTTTCATTAAATTCCAGCTCCTTCAAATTTTGTACGGTAGTATTTGTATGAAGCAGGATTTACAACTGCGAGTACAAGAATCCACAGGAGCATTGTTATAAATGCCTGCGGTACTTCCTCGCTATTCCGGCCGAGCAGAATCATGGTAGGAAGATACGAAATATAGTAAAAAGGCAGAAACTTAAAAACACTAATAACTTCATGAGGAAGCAGCACAAGGGGAATTACGGCGCCGCTTATTAGTGAAAAAATATTGTCCTTTATCATTAAAAACAAAAAAATATTTTTAAATTTAAACGTTAAGAGGCCCAAATAATAGTGAAACTGCTGCATAAAAAGATACCCCAAAAGAAGGAGTGTAAAGGCAGAGACAACATGAAGGGCATTGGCGGTTATGATAAAATCAAATTTGAAAATAAAAATCCAGATAAATGAGGCGGTGAACGTGAAAACAACATAGAATAAGGCTTTACCGATTGTCTGACATAAAAAATAAGCCTGTGGTAAAACAGGAATAATCATGTATTTAGAAAAACTGCCGTTGCGTATTTTATCGTCCATTTCATAGCTGATGCTGCCCGACATATCCATGGAAGAAAAAAAAGAGTTTAGCACATAATAGGAAATCATCATGCTGTAGGAAAAACCTGCAACAGTTTCCTTCCCTTCAAAAATAATACCCCACAGAAGATAGGCAAAGAGCATTTTTGCGCAGACGCCTATCATGCTGAAAAAAGCATCGGTTCTCCAGATGAGCTGAGTCTTTACGTTGATTTTAATTAACTCAAGATATTTTTTCATGGCACGGCTCTCAGGAATACATCCGTTCAACAACGGTTCCTATATCTTCTTCTTCAACAGTAATATCCTGCACGGTGCAGGACTTAAAAAGGTAATCAAGTATTTTTGATGAAGCTTCTTTTGGAACCTGAAGTGTAACCTTATACTCATCGTTTTCAAGTATGGAACAGTTTTTTAATTGCGGAGATTCGTTTTATCAGCAAAGCTGATATGAATTATTTTGTATTTTTGATACGTATTAAACAAATTTTCTGTGCTTCCGTCAAATATTTTTAAGCCCTTGTTAATTACTATTGAACGTTTACACAGCTGTTTAATATCTTCCATGTAGTGGGATGTGAGAAGAATAGTTGTTTTCTTATTCTCATTCACCTCTTTTAAAAACATGCGGATCTGTTTTACCGCTATTGCATCAAGACCGATAGTGGGCTCATCTAAAAAAAGAACACGGGGGTTATGAAGAAGGGCTGTAATGAGTTCCATCTTCATCCTCTCCCCGAGAGACAGATTTCTAACCTGTACATTCATGAGTTCTTTTACATTAAACAGTTCGACAAAGTAATCCCTGCTTTTTTCAAATTCCGGTTTTGGTATGTCGTATATTTCTTTAAACAAGCTCAGTGTATCGTTTGCGGTGAGCTCGAAAAAAAGCTGACTTTTTTGTCCCATGACAACTGCATATTGTTTTTTAAAGGCATTCTCAAGTTTATTAGGATAAAAACCCATAACAGAAAGCCTTCCTGCAGTCGGGGCAATAATGCCTGTAAGCATTTTTATTAACGTGGTTTTTCCCGCACCGTTCGGCCCTATGAGCCCGGTAAACTCGCCCTCTTCGATCTCAAGATTGAATGAATCGACAGCTTTTTTTACTTCATAGTCTCTTTTAAAAAGCCCGGTGAGGCTTCCCCTCAAGCCCTCTGCTTTTTTGTAGCGCTTATACGTTTTTGTTAAATCCTTAGTTTCAATAATCGGCATGGCTATGATACTACACTTGTGTAAAGCACATTGTCAAGTCATTTGAATAGCAGATGCATGAGCCTTCTTCTGTGTAGGATGTAAAACGGACTGCGGGGGTTTCATAGATTTTTATGAGATCCTCATGTAATTCACAAAGAGTAATAATACCGGTTCTCTTTTTAAAGACTGATAAAAAATCGTGTGTACATGAATCTTCTTTTAATGCCGCATAGTAACAATTATTTTCTACTGTGCGGTGTCTTAAGGGCAATAAGCCTCGGATAACCGCTTGATCGTCTGTCGACTGCGCTGGTTCCAAGTCCTGCAACAAGCCGGATCATACCGTCCTTCATCACAATATCCTTGTGCCACTTCCACATATTGTACGAGTAGCCGACTCCGGCTGTATCAGGAAAAAAATACGGATGGTGAAGGGAGCCCGATACACGCTGAACAAGAATTGCCATCTGCTCATCATCGTCTTCCAAGCCCCTGTCTCTTCTATACATAAGAGCAGATTCGTCCATGGTGCTCGCATAGACAGTGAGGACTGCTTTTTCAAATTTTTTTAAGCGTTCCTCAGGACTTCCGGTATTAACACAAAAAACTGATTCATACTTTCCTGCAAAGGCATTGCCGAAACTGTCCTCTAAAAGACTGCTCGAGCGGACTATGATGGGAGCCTGTCCAAAATACTCAAGTGTTCTCATAAACTGTTCCCGTATAGTTTCCGGGAAAAAGCCCTTGAGAATTCCCTCCTTAAGTTCTTC
>JAKJFV010000305.1 GCA_022704725.1 Spirochaetota bacterium | reverse complement strand
GATTCCTCAGCGATACAAATAACGACGGGCATGTTAATAAATATGACCATTTATGGATACCCGTAGTCGGCATTGACGGTTTGGAGGAGGCTCAGGAAGCAATAGCTTCCGGATTTTTGTATGGTACGGTTAAAAATGATTCTAAAAAAATGACAGAAGTTATGATAGAGCTTTCTCTTATTTTACTTGGAAAAAAAGATTTTTCAAGTTTATCGGTTCCTCTTGTTGAAGATAAGTATCTTTGGATCGACTACAGTCCCTATATTTTTGAAGAAAAAAGATGAAAAATCTGCACTTGTGTAGAAAAAAACAAATTTCACGCAGATTATTACATTGTTTGATGAAAAAAGCTGGAGTAACCTTACAGTAAGCTGAATACCCTGGTGTATTCAAAACAAAGGTAAGGAGAAAAAAATGAAAAGAGTACTGAGTATTGCTGTTGTAGTATTAATGATTTTTTCAGCAATGAACATGTTTGCCGGCGGACAAAAAGAAAGCGCAAAAGACGGCACTATTGTAATTGGTGCAAACATTTATTCGTTTGCAGATAACTTTATGAATGGTGTAATGAAACCTGAGCTTGAAAGATATGCAAAAGAGAAGGGTGCAAAGATTGAGATTGTTGACTCTGAAGGACAGCAGGCTAAATTAAATGATCAAGTAGACGTATTTATCACAAAGAAAGTAAGTGTACTTGCTATTAATCTTGTAGACCCTGCTGCTGCAGGAACTATTATTGCAAAGGCAAAAGCTGCAAAAATTCCTCTCATTCTTTTTAACAAAGAAGCAACAGAAGCAGGTGCTATGGCCTCTTACGATAAGGTTTGGTATGTTGGAACAAATTCAGCTGAATCCGGAATTATTCAGGGTCAGATGATGGTAGCAGACTGGAAGGCAAATCCTTCATGGGACAAAAACGGTGATGGTACAGTTCAGTATGTATTATTAAAAGGCGAACCCGGACATCCAGACGCAGAAGCTAGAACCAGAGAATCGGTAAAAGCATTTGTAGATGCAGGTATAAAAGTAGAACAGCTTGCTCTCGAAGCAGATCCAAACTGGTCAACACAGCACGGAAACGACAAGATGGCAGCATGGCTTACATCCGGTTTTGGAAACAAGATTGAATTAGTTATCTGTAATAATGACGGTATGGCTTTCGGTGCAATTAACGCATTAAAAGCTGCTAAGGTAGCTCTTCCTCTTTATGGTGTAGATGCGCTTGATCAGGCTCTAACACATATTGCCGACGGCGAAATGAACGGTACAGTTCTTAATGACGGTGTTAATCAAAGCCGTGCAACTCTTGATCTGGCAATAAATGCTGCACAGGGTAAACCGGTAACTGAAGGTACTGCATGGTCTCTTACAAGCGATGGAACAAAGGCAGTGCGTGTTCCGTATCTTCCTGTAACACCAAAAAACTATAAAGAATTTAGAAAATAATTTCTTTGAAAGTATAACCCCTTTCCGCGGAGAAAGTCACCGCTTCTCCGCGGTTTTGTTATGCATGATGCTCAAACTAAGTTTTTACGTGGAAAGTGAGGTGTTTTGTATGAATGAATGTATATTGAGAATGAAAGGAATTTCAAAATCCTTTTCAGGTGTAAAAGTTCTTGATGATGTAGAGTTTAATGTCCGCAGCGGAACTGTTCATTCACTCATGGGCGAAAATGGAGCAGGAAAATCGACACTAATGAAATGTCTTTTTGGAATTTACCAGAAAGATGCAGGTGAAATATATTTAGATAATAAACTTATTAATTTCGCTGATCCGAAGCATGCACTTGAACACGGTGTTTCAATGGTGCACCAGGAACTTAATCAGGTAATACAAAGAAGTATAAGCGATAATATATGGCTGGGACGGTACCCCAAAAAAGGGCTTTTCATTGATGAAAAAAAAATGAAAAGAGATACCATAGAGCTTTTTGAAAAAATTGAAATAGAAATAGATCCAAATACACCTCTTCATAAATTATCAGTTGCACAGCGCCAGATGGTCGAAATTACAAAAGCAATTTCATATAATGCAAAGGTTATTGTATTATTCAGAAATTAAAAACACAAGGTGTCGGTATAGTATACATTTCGCATAAGATGGATGAAATATTTCAGATATCAGATGATGTAACCGTATTGCGTGATGGAAAATATATTGGCACAGATAATGTTGCAAATTTGAATATAGATAAAGTTGTTAATATGATGGTCGGCAGAAATCTGGAACAGCGATTTCCGGAAAAAACAAATATTCCAGGCGAGGTTCATTTATCTGTTAAAAATATTTCTACAAAATACGAACCTAGAATACATGATATCAGTTTTGATTTAAGGCGGGGTGAAATTCTTGGTATTGCAGGACTAGTAGGTGCCGGAAGAACTGAGCTTATTGAATCAATTTTCGGTGTCAGAACAAAAGAATCGGGAGAAATCTACCTTGACGGCAGTCAAATAATAAACAGAAACCCGACAGACTCCATTAAAAACAGGTTTGCTTTTTTGACCGAAGAAAGAAGAGCTACCGGTATTTATCCGATTGCTGATATTACGTTTAATACAACAATATCAAATATCAATGCATATAAAAATAAAATCGGCTTTCTTCAGCATAGAAAAATGATACAGGATACAAACAAACAAGTATCTGCTATGCGCATTAAAATTCCAGGTATAAAAGAACCCATAAGATCTTTGAGCGGCGGTAATCAGCAAAAAGTAATTATAGGA
>JAKJFV010000304.1 GCA_022704725.1 Spirochaetota bacterium | reverse complement strand
AGGGAAAAATGAAAATCCAAACACAGGCACAACTGAACATTTATAAGATTTGTTCCGCTGCAACGAAGGAAAATCCGGCTACAAGGGAAAGACTGATGACCGCTACAGGAATGCCGGATCGCATGGTCAGAAAGGAAATCGAGCGGATGCGAAAGAACGGAATCCGCATCTGCTCAAGGAATAGCAACGCCGGATACTGGCTCTGCCAATCGGAAGCCGAGTACAAAGATTTTCGCAGAAGTTACGCATCGAGGCTATACGAAGGCTTGAAAACCTTGTCTGCAATGGACAGGGCAACCGAAGGTCAAATTGAGTTGTAGTTAATTTCTATTAAGGAGGGAGGATAAAAAAATGACAGTAAGAGAGTTTTTGGAACAAATAGCAAAAGAAGAAATAATACAAGGCGAACAATATTCTTTAAGAATCGAAATTGATGATGGTGGTTTCAACTCATATATAGGTTTTAATGTGGATATTGAAACCTACAACAGAAAAATTCCTGAAACAAAGGCACTTCGGCTATATAGACATACAAATGATATGAACAAGTTAGTAAATACATGGGGTTTTGATCTTGGTGATATTATACACGATTACCCTAAAAACCAGAACGTACCAATGAAATTTAATACTTACGGAAAGACATGGGAAGAAGCCGAAAAAGAAGCGTCACAGTACTTTCCAAAAATAAAAAAATTGATTCACAAAAGAACATCAGATCTAAAGATCGAAAAAGCAGCTGATAAAGAAAAGGAAAAAGAACAGTTGCTTGCGAGATTAAAAGAACTTGAATAAACAATGATTATTAAGAGAGGTTACTATGAATGACAAATTAAAGCCGTGTCCTTTTTGCGGTGGCGAACCGATTATGGTGAAAACCAGAAAATGTGGTAGGTACGTGTTATGCCTCACTTGTGAAGTACAAACGGCTGAATATGAAACTGACTATTCTGGAAGTGCTTATGATAAAGCAAGAAGTGTTTGGAATAGTAGAGCCGAATCACTTACTGATTAAGAAGCCGTAATTTCTATTAAGGAGGAGGAAAAATGAAAAAATATACGCAGGAAGAGTTTGACGCCTTTGATGTCATCAATGGCGTGAGGATGTGCCCAACTGGAGATTATTCCGACATAAACGCATTCGGCGAGGGGTGTAGCTTCGGCGTGGGGTGTAGCTTCGGCGAGGGGTGTGGCTTCGGCGAGTGGTGTAGCTTCGGCAAGGGGTGTTCGCACGAAGGACTTACCAACAGCACTTATTTTGCCTGTGACCGCATTGGCTCGGAAAAGCGAAAAACCTATTTTTTTAGGAGCGAGGAAGGTTTATTTGTAAGAGCCGGATGCTTCTTTGGAACGATGAAAGAGTTTGAAAATCGAGTAAAAGAAGTACACAAAAGCACTAAATATGAAAAAGAGTATATGGCGGCAATTATGCTGGCGAAAATCGTGCTTACTGATTAGTAAGGAGGTAAAATGGAACGCAATCATTACAAGGTATTAAAAACCATGCAAGAGCGTATGGGATTTAGCAAGCAGGCGATCAAGTCGATCCGAGGTCAGTTGTTCGGCATGACGGATGCAGAAAGGGAGGAATATCTAAAAAAAATAATTGCAAATAAGGGCAAGGAAAATGCAAGAAAACGAAAATAAAGCCTTGCATTGTTTTGTGGAGTAGTATATAATATCATTGAAAGGGGGTGTATTTATGCTCATGACTACATTTGAAGTAGCAGAAAAATTGAAAGTCGATATTGAAACGGTTCGCAGACTTATTCAGCGGAAGAAACTGAAAGCATACAAGATCGGCAATTCTTGGAGAGTGGCAGAAGATGACTTGGATTCTTTCATCAAGGAAAGGAGCAATCAGTAGTGGCAGATGTTAAATGGATAAAGATTTTAACTGATATATTCGATGATGAAAAAATACTTCTGATAGAGACCCTGCCAGAAGCCGACGGCATCATCGTGATATGGTTCAAAATCCTTTGTCTTGCCGGAAAACAGAATAATAGCGGTGTGTTCGTGATGAATGAACGGATGCCGTACAATGAAAAAATGTTCGCAACAATATTCAGAAGAAAGGAAAGTACAGTACAGTTAGCATTAAAAACTTTTGAAGAGTTCGGCATGATCGAGATCATAGATGGTGCTGTAACTATCCCAAACTGGGGCAAACACCAAAACCTCGATAAAATCGAGTCAAAGAACGAGTATATGAGAAAGTACATGGCTGAATACCGTTCAAAACAAAAGCTTTTGGCTTGTAAAGCTAACAGTAAATCTAACAGTAAACCTAATGTTAGACAAGCAGATAAGAATAGATTAGATAAGAATAGATTAGATAAGAATATCTATGTGGAGGTTGTTGACTATCTCAACAATAAAATTGGGAGTAAATACAAGGCAACAAGTAAGGCAACCAGGGAAAAGATACACGCAAGGATAGAGGACGGCTTTACCCTTGACGATTTCAAGACCGTTATTGATAAAAAGGCTGATGAATGGATAGGCACGGAACGAGAGAAGTTCCTGCGACCCGAAACATTATTCGGCACGAAGTTTGAGGGTTACCTCAACCAAAACATTATAAAATCAAAAAAACAATCAAGCAACCCATTCTTGGAAATGCTAAGGGAGGAGGAATATGAACAAAGCGGAAACGAAGCAGTTACTGGGGACGCTTGCAACAGTATACCGAAATTACTTCAAGGGTGACGATCTGGATTTTACCGTA
>JAKJFV010000303.1 GCA_022704725.1 Spirochaetota bacterium | reverse complement strand
TTCCAGAATTGCATGTGCTTCCTGCGCACCGTTTAAGTCGGCCTTCACAGCATCTGCATTTATGGTAATAAGGGCTGTGGTAAATTTATTCTGTTCGTTAAAAGCCATAACCTGGTTGACATATTTTGACGTATTGATAATTGCTTCTTCAATAGTTTCAGGGCTGTATTTTTCGCCGTCTGCTGCAATAAGAAGTGCTTTTTCACGGCCGGTTACAACAAGGAATCCGTCCTCGTCAATGTAGCCCAAATCTCCTGACCACAATCTTCCGTCAATAATGGTTTCTGCTGTAGCTTCAGGGTTTTTGTAGTAGCCCTTCATGACAGAATCGCCCTTAGTAACAATTTGTCCAATTTCGCGGACCTTGCACTCTGTGTCTTTATCTTTCATGATTTTAACTTCGAGTGTGGGAATTATCACTCCTGATGTGCCGAACTTATGCCGTGCTTCAGAGTTTGAACAGATAATGGGTGCGTTTTCTGTTAAACCGTAACCCTGATACACCGGAACCCCGATGGCATTAAAAAATTCCTGCTGCTTAATTTCGAGAAGGGCGCCGCCTCCAATGCAGAACTTAATATTGGTGCCGAAAATTTTTCTAAGCTTTGGAAATACTAAGGCATTTGCAACAGCCCATGGAAGATAGCTTTTGAACCGGACAGACAAAGGAGTTTTATGGAACCCGTTTCCTGCACGGGCAATGCCTGAGTGTAAACCGCGCTCGAAGATGCCGTTAATGAAGGCTCCTTTTGAAGCTACACCCTGAATCATCTTTTTCATGAAGTTTCCGGAAAGAGCCGGAACTGTAAGAAGAAAATCGGGATTTACTTCCAGGAGGTTTTGGGGCAGATTTCTCATTGCTGCCAGCGGACCGCCCCGTGCATCGACAAAGTACATAGAAAGACCGCGGTAGAGGAAAATATAAGAACCGACAGTGTGTGCAAAAGAGTGATCGAGAGGAAGCATAATAAGACTCTTCCAACCTTTTTCTACTTTAACAACTTCTGCAGAGGAAACAGCATTGTGCCAGTAATTTTTATGGCTCAGCATAATGCCTTTCGGGTTTCCAGTGGTGCCGGATGTGTAGCAGATCGTTACAGTGTCATCCTCAGTGATGCTTTTTTCAATATCTTCAAGGGCTGCTTTCATGGGCTTGCCGTTGAATTCTGTTCCGTAATTAACTGCCTTTCTTCCCTCTTCTACAAGCGTTTCAAAAAAGAAAAAGTTTTTCCCCTCTGAAACCGAAGCGGAAGTAATAATTTTTCTCAATGAGGCAGTATCAGGCGAAATACAGATAATAACAGGTTTTATAGAAACAGATTCATATGCATCCAAAACTTTTTGCATATTGTTTTCGGATGTAAGCACAGCTTTGGACTCCGAGTGATTAAGACGGAAAATAATCTCGTCCAGTGACAGCTTGGTAGAAAGAGGAACGGAGGTACAGCCGGCTTTTAATAAACCGAATTCCCCTAAAACCCAGTTGGTTCTGCCTTCCGAGAGAATTGAAAGGTTGTCGCCTTTTTTAAAGCCCTTAAGAAGGAGGCCTGCGGCAAAGGCGGAAGAAATTTCATCAGCTTCTATATAGCTCACTGTAGTATACGTATTGCTCAGCTTTTCACCGAGGTAAGGCATAGAACCGAAATTTACAGCTCCCTCATGTAATAACCGGATAACCGTTCTCATACTGACTCCTTAAAAACAAATAGACGTTATATGTCATTTAGTATAAAGGCAGAAGCTGCAGTGGTCAAGGAAAAGAATTTCTTTCTTTGCGAAAGACTGATAAATATGGTAGTATTATGTATTATGAAAACAGGATTAGTACTTGAAGGCGGCGGAATGCGGGGTATGTATACTGCAGGTGTAATTGATATTTTAATGGAAAATAATGTTTCTGTTAATATTATTATAGGAGTGTCTGCAGGAGCGGCATTCGGATGCAACTTTAAATCAAAACAGATCGGGCGTGTTATCCGTTATAACGCCGCGTACTGTAAAAACCCGCATTATGCAGGATTCCGCTCGCTTTTGTTTACCGGCGACTTTTACGGGGCAAAATTCTGCTATGACGATATTCCAAACAAGCTTGATCCATTTGATACAGATACTTTTAATAAATCTCACGAAGAGTTTTATGCTGTATGTACCGATGTTCTCACGGGAAAAGCGGTCTATCATAAATGTGAAACAGGAAGTGGGGAAGATATTCAATGGATGAGAGCCTCTGCTTCCATGCCCCTTGTGTCGCGCATAGTTAGACTTGACGGCATGAAACTTCTCGACGGAGGCGTTGCCGATTCCATTCCTCTAGCGAAGGCGGAAGAATTCGGCTGCACTAAAAACATAGTGGTGTTGACCCAGATGGACGGATACACCAAAAAGGAAAATCCCCTCATGGGTGCTGCAAAAATTTTGTATAGGAAGTACCCTGAATTTATAAAAGCGATGGCACACAGACACCTCTTGTATAACGAAGAACTCGCCCTCGTTAAAGAAGCAGAGGAAAAAAAGAAAGCCTTTGTTTTTAGACCCTCAAGAGCTGTACATATAAGCAGGACTGAACGGAATCCCGACAACCTCCGCGCCCTCTATGCCCTTGGAAGAGAGGATGCCCTCAACCGCCTCAGCGAACTGAAGGAATTTATATATTAAATTACCACAGGGCACCTCGAAAAACTATGTTTTAAGGAACCCTATTTCTCAAAAAACAAGAAAATCATTGCATGATAATGGAATT
>JAKJFV010000302.1 GCA_022704725.1 Spirochaetota bacterium | reverse complement strand
GTTTGTGTAGAGAACAGCGGTGTGCCCCATGCCTTCAAGTTCAATCTGAGCCTTTGCTTTTTGGCAGGCATCGTTAAAGTCTTTTGCCTTGAACATTCCCAGAACAGGAGATAGTTTTTCGTGAGCAAAGGGCTCATCGGCAGAAATACTCTCGGCTTCTGCTATAAGAATAATTGCCTGTTCGGGGACTGTAATGCCTGCCATCTGAGCGATTTTTACGGGGCTTTGACCGACAATGGCAGCATTGAGTTTTCCTTTATTGAACATAAGAGCGCCGAGCTTTGTTTTTTCTTCAGCGGTAACAATGTAGGCACCGCGCTTTGTAAACTCTTCTTTTACTTCGTTATACACTTCTTCTGCGACAATGACCGTCTGCTCGCTTGCACAGATCATGCCGTTATCAAAAGACTTGCTTAAAAGAATCGAGTTAACCGCCATCTTTATGTGAGCTGTCTCATCGATGACCGCAGGAGTATTTCCCGCTCCTACACCGATAGCAGGCGTTCCCGAAGAATAGGCCGCTTTTACCATTCCGGGGCCTCCGGTTGCAAGAATGAGCGATACATCCTTATGCTGCATTAAAACTGATGTCATTTCGAGTGAGGGTTCATCGATCCAGCCTATAATATCCTCGGGGGCGCCGCATTCAACGGCAATGTCGCGGATAATTCGTGCTGCTTCGATAGTACAATTTTTTGCCCGGGGGTGGGGGGAGAAGATGATGCCGTTGCGTGTTTTAAGTGATATGAGGGCTTTGAAAATTGCGGTGGATGTCGGGTTTGTGGTTGGAATAACACCTGCAATAACGCCGATGGGTTCTGCAATTTTTACAATACCTGCAGAAATATCTTCTTCAATGATGCCGCATGTTTTGGTGTTTGCGTACTTATTGTAGATAAACTCGGAAGCAAAGTGGTTTTTAATAACCTTATCTTCTACAATACCCATGCCTGTTTCTTCAACAGCCATTTTTGCTAGTTTAATTCGTTCTTCAGACGCTCTTTGGGCTGCATGGCGGAAAATTAAATCCACCTGTTCCTGAGAAAATTCAGCAAACTTCTGCTGCGCCTTTCTGACCCGCTCAATTAAATCATTAAGCTGTTCAACTGTTGTAACTGTCATTCTAACCCCCTGTAATCCAGAATACTTTGCGAAAAACAACACTGTTTACATTCAAACCGTTGTCTTTTCGTTTACAGGTAAAGAATATCAAACTGATAAAAAAGTGTCAATAATAAATAAAAATATATCGATAAAAAAAGCATTAAAATGGAGAAAACAACGGATCACACAGACCGCTTCGCGGACACAGAACACATGGGCGTTAGGGTAGAGAAGGGAAGAAAAAGGAACCGCGAATAAACTCAAAGAAGATAATAATCCGCAGATTACGCCGATTACGCAGAGATTAGGGTAGAGCTGAAGAAGAAGGGGAAGAAAAGAGACCGCGAATAGACGCGAATAAACGCTAATGTTGTAATTTTTTAGTTAGTGGTTTAAGCAATAAACCGGTTATTAGCGGATTATTCAAATACAATAATGCAGCAGGAAAAGGTACCCATGGCGCGTCTCGCAGCGGGATTAAGAAAATCCTTAGACGTTTAAACCCTGACTGCGCTTAGCGCATGAGGCTCTAGCCGGCGCTGAGCCGATATTAATCTATTTGCCCCATACGGTGGTTTTCCTCTCCTTACTTGTTGACCGCTTTAATGCGCTTCACTATACTCCTCTCATGAGTACAAAAGCACAAACCGCAGCGGCATCCCTGGGTCTTATTTTTACAACACTGATATGGGGATTCGCCTTCGTAATAGTTAAAAATTCATTAGATTATGTTCCGCCGATTTATATGCTTGCATTCCGTTTTACGATTGCAGCCCTTGTTTTGCCCTTTATTTTCTTAAAAAAAATTAAAAAAATAGACTTGAAATATATACTTAACGGCAGCTTATTGGGCTTCTTTTTATTTGCCGCCTATGCATTCCAGACCATCGGGTGTCAGTATACTACTGCCGGAAAAAATGCCTTCATTACTACTATTTATGTTATTCTTGTTCCCTTTTTTCATTGGATATTTACTAAAAAGCGGCCCGATCTTTATGCAGTGGCTGCCGCAGTATTGGGAATAACGGGAATCGGTCTTTTGTCGCTGCAGGGTGATTTGTCTGTCAATAAAGGCGATCTTCTCACTCTTGTGTGCGGGTTTTGTTATGCAATTCACATAGTTTTTATTGCCCGTTTTACTGAGCATCAGGATCCTGTAATTTTAACAATTATTCAGCTTGCATCTGCTGCTGTTTTTTCATGGATATTTGCCCCTCTTTATGACGGGGCTTTCCCTCTTTCTGCTCTGCAGAATCCTTCTGTTGTCTTTTCAATGCTGTATCTGGGATTAATGAGCACTATGGCTGCCTTCCTTTTTCAAACTGTCTGCCAAAAATATGTTCCGCCGTCAACCGCAGCCCTTCTTTTATCGCTAGAAGCAGTTTTCGGCGTGTTTTTCGCCTGGATTTTATTAAAAGAGTATTTAACGATCCGTATGGCTTTTGGATGCATACTGATATTTACCGCTGTTGTACTTGCAGAAACACATTTTGATTTTTTAAAGCGCAGAAAAAAGATGAATACAGACGCGCAGCTATGAGTATAGGGTTTAATACATGACGATTCCGGTAAGTTGACGAAATCGTCATGTTCTTAAATCTGTATAAAAATACTGAATTTTCTGCAAGTATATTCAGTTTTCATT
>JAKJFV010000301.1 GCA_022704725.1 Spirochaetota bacterium | reverse complement strand
GGATTTATTGATATAAACAGAAGACTTTTTTGGTCCAACAGAGAAGGAACGGCAAAAAACATACAGGAAATAGGCATTACCAATACTGCTTCGACGCTTACATCACATGCAGGCATATTCTCAAGCAGTTTCCCTGCATTCCGCTCAGAACAGGCCCTGAGCCTCCTTCGAGAACTTGTGAGCGCCTCTCTTTTTGATGATCATCAGCTTGATACAGTACTTTCGCAATACAAGATTGAACAAAAAGAATTTACAGATTCTGCTTATGGTATAATTCATAGTCTGGTCATGGAGCATCTTTATACAGACAGCCCGTGGAAACAGACACAGGAAATGTCCTACTGTTATTTTAAGGAAGTTAAACGGGAAAAAGCGCGGTCCATACTTACAGACATACGCAATAGAATGTATCAGCCTGATAATACCGCCTTGTTCATAAGCGCCCCATTTACAGAAGAACAAATTCTTAATCTTGTAAAAAAACACTTTGAATCATGGCAGGGACACAGCACCTATGCTCATAGTGTTAATGCACAAATATCACAGAACAAAAAAACAGTTGTTTTTGTATCAGACGGACTGCCTTCCGGTATAGAACAGTATATTGCCGTGTATCCGGATACTTCTTCCGGTTTAAAAGATGATGCAGATATTGCCGCCGATACTCTGTGTTTTTTACTGAATAGTAATACAGGTGTATTAAAGAAAAGACTGGTTCAAATTCCGGAAGTGGGCCTTGAACGGGAAGACTATGCCGATGTATCGTTTGAACACCATTATGAGCAATCGCGTATTGTTTTTCAGGCTATTCTGCAGAAAACCAAACTCGCTCCCGGAAAAAAAATCCGGGAAATTATATCTTTGATTAAAGAACAGTCTTCATACGGAAACGAACTGCTGAGGCAGGCTTATGTATATAAGGATACCTTTGCTTCAGAGCATATATCAGAAGATAAAAAACTTTCACTCATACAAAATTGGGCACAAAAAAAAGAAGCCGCAGCGGTCAATCTTCCATCCGGAGCCCTTGTACAGGAAATAACATCACAGGATCCATATATTTTTCTACTACTTAACACCAAAGATTATGAAAATGACAAAACTAACCTTCAAAAAGAACAATGGACTGTTATACAGGAAAAAGACCTTCGAAAAAAAATTGAACAGAGAAAAACAGAGGGCAAACAAGAATCAGGTATTGAGCGCGTAGACACAAGCTTGACAGAGGTGAAAACACTGCTTCAAGACCATGCACGGGCAATACAGGAAACTAAGACGGTAAATGGAATAAGTGTAGTTGTTGACCCGAGTTCCGCACTAAACGAAACCAGTATTGTGCTTTCTGTGAACGGGGGTATACTTTTTTCCAACGCAAAAAAACCCCTTGTTGAAAAAGCTGTTATTCTGCATTTAGAAGATGCAATCCGGTCAATGTTATATGAATACCGCATACAGGGGATTATTAAGGACAGCTTTTCGGTTCATTCATCCTCGGGATTAACAGCAAGCAGAGTTAGCATAAACTGCAGCTCAAATGACGCAGTTAATGTTATAGAAGGCACAGCAATGGCTCTTACCTTTGTTGACCTTAAACCATCCGAGGCGGATGAACTAATAGGATCCCTTGTAAGTACAGAAAAAATGGCTTCGTATGACATTACTAACCAGCTGTACAGTGCGGCCGTTGAAACAATATTTACCGGAACACCTTACGAAGATGCCTTAGTACACCCCGATCTTGATGCAGGACTCTACAGCTTTTCTGATATTCAAAGAGCAATCGCCCTCATTTTTAATGCTGAACGGGTATCGCTTTATGTCTGTACAGATGTACAAACGGCGCCCCTTATAGCTCCGGCTGCTGAAACCTGTTTTTCCTACCTTAAACAAACACTCACTTTACCAAAAAGCGCAATTGATCCTGTCTTTCCCGATATGACACGATGGAAGACACTCCATAGAATATTTTCTACAAATGTTTCTGCAAAAGACGCAGGGCAAAGACCTGCAAAGCTTATTCCAACAACAGAATTTCTCGATCCGGCCCATCTTTATATGAGAAGGCCTCTTACAAAGCAGTCCATTTTTGATGCATCCCTTATAGCATTGACACACCATATGAGGCAGCTGAATGAAGAGAATCCGTTTCCTGTATTTGAGACTGCCGATGTTTTTTTTGACAGGGAAATACCTTCTTTGTGCGGAATAAGGTTTACACAAGTTAGATCCTATACAGCCTTGCAGGAAATGCTCAATGATGCCGTTGAAACGTATGAAACATGGTTTGTATATGAGGAAATCCTTGAAGAAGCGAAGATTGACTGGGTTGCGGGAATGAGTGCACAGATCGGACCGGAGGGAAAGGCATTGACTCTTGCAGAAGGGAAAACAGCTTATGGTTCAGTGTTTCATTATATTGAGCAGTATACAGCCCTTGAAAGCAGTACTATTGAAGACTTTAAAAACATATTTGAGCAGTATATTAAAAAACAAACCTCACTTTGGATCCTTTCGTCTGACACAGCAGAATAGTATTTTTATTGTTATTTAGTATACATTATGGTATTATTGTATAAGTTAAAAAGCGATTAACAGAGGGGTAGTATGACAATTAAAACAGCAGCGCAGACACTTGAAGCGCAGATAGTCTGTAATAAAGAAATGGAAGACAAGGATGTATTGGCTGCATGCGGATCGGACTTAATGAGCGATGTCATGGCATTCGTTAAAGAACAAGTACTTCTATTAACA
>JAKJFV010000300.1:287-2771 GCA_022704725.1 Spirochaetota bacterium | reverse complement strand
GTTTAGGAGAAAAAGATGAAAAAACTAATTGCGGTAATGGTTTTGGGAATACTTATTGGAACAGCAAGTATTTTTGCATTTGGTATTGGAGTACAGGGCGGCGGCGGCTACGGTTTTGGCGGCAGCGGCTACGTGATAGGAGGAGGAGCGCTCACATTCAAGCTTGACAGTTCTCCCTGGGTATTTGCTGTGGATGGGGGTTGGAATAGAATTAGTATTTCTGCAGATCAGTGGTTTATAAATAAACCATTTGCCAGTCCTTTCAACTTTTTCGTCGGCTGGGGTATTTATGTAGGAATGGGATATAGCGGAGGAAATATGCTTGCTGTTGGCGGAAGACTTCCAATAGGTATTAATGCCTTTTTCGTAGATGGAATGATTGAACCTTATTTCCAGATTGTACCTTCAGTTGGATTTAGTACAATTCCCGGTTTTGATATCGATTTGGGTGCAGCTGCTAATCTTGGTTTCCGTTTCTGGTTCTAAAATACTCATTGAAACAATACTTGTAATGAAAGTCTGCACGGGCAAAGACCTGTGCAGGCTTTTTTTATACTTCGGGGTAGTTTAAGCAGGCTCAGGAATATTGGAAAAGGCTTATGAAATACTGTCCAGAATTACTTCGCGTGCTATGAGTAGTCCTGCAATTGACGGAACAAAAGAAATACTTGCTGGGGGAGGCTCTATTTTTACCGGCTGCTCTGTTGAAAAGAGGACTTTACACTGAGGAATATTTCTTTTTTTTAATTCATACCGCATAACTCTTGCCAGGGGACAAACAGAAGTTTTGTAAATATCGGTGATGCGGAAACGTGAAGGGTCTAATTTATTTCCGGTACCCATGGAAGATATGACCGGAACTTCAAGTTGATGTGCTTTTTCAATAATCTGAATTTTCGCAGTTACAGTGTCTACTGCATCGACAATGTATGTAGTGCCCGACAGATCTACAGTGTCTGCATTTTCGGGCAGGTAGAACAGCTGGTGGGTTGTGACCTTAGCTCCTGGATTGATGTCAAGAATTCGTTCTTTTGCAGCTTCGACCTTTGCTCTCCCTACTGTTGAGTGAAGGGCTATAAGCTGTCTGTTGATATTGCTTTCACATATTGTGTCAGCATCTATCAGAATAAAGCTGCTGACTCCTGCACGGGCAAGGGCTTCCACTGTGTACGAGCCGACACCGCCAAGACCAAAAACTGCAACGGTTAAGTTGTTCAATTTTTGAACATTTTCGAGTCCGATGAGCTTAGAGGTTCTGGAAAATTGTTCATTTTCTGAACAGCTAGAGACTGTCTGCATATGTTTTCATTTCCTCAAGATCTTTGTAAAATACTCTTATTCCTTCGAGCCAGAAATCTTTCTTTGTAATGTCGAAACCGGCCTTTTTGCATAGAGCTTCACATGACATTGATCCTGTATCTTTGAGTATTGATACATAAGTTTCTGCAAAGGCTGATCCTTCTTTCTTAAACCGGGCAAAGAGGGCTGTGGCAAAGAGAAGACCGAATGCATAGGGAAAATTGTAAAAGTCCAGATCCGGACTGTAATAGTGAGATTTTACAGCCCACATGTAGGGATGTTTCTCTTCTGAAAGGCCGCTTCCGTATGTTTTGATCTGTGCTTCCGTCATCAATCTGCAAAAATCTTCTGCTCCCAATTCACGTTCTTTCCGCTGTTCAAAAACTGAACGTTCAAAATAAAAGCGGCATAGAATATCGACAAGGACCTGAGTACTATCCGATAAATGCATTTCAATGAGTTTAATTTTTTCAAAGCCTGCTGCATTTTTTACTGCATCCTGCATGATAATAGTTTCTGCAAAAATACTTGCAGTTTCTGCCAATGTCATTGGGTAATGACTGAGTGCATAATCTGTATTTTTTATACAGTCGTAATGATACGCATGACCAAGTTCATGAGCCAGTGTCGTAATATCTGAGAACGAACCGGAAAAATTTGAAAGTACGCGGGATTCTTTTTGGTATGGAAAATCTATACAGTAGGCGCCTCCCACCTTTCCTGTGCGGATTTCTGCATCAATCCAATTATTTTTAAAGGCTTGTTCTGCAAAGGCGCCGAAATCAGGCGAGAAAGAGCTGAATTTTTGTATAATATATTCCTGAGCCTCTTCAAAGGTCCATTCTTTGTCTGCACGTGCATCCTCATTTTCGGGCAGCAGAGGGGCAAAAAGGTCATAAAAAGCACAAGTGTCTATTTTCAAAATTTTAGCCTTTGTCTCCAGATAGCTTCTCCAAAAAGGAAGTGATTCTTCTATGGCTTCAACAAGGGCTTCAAGTGTTTCTTTTGAAAGTCTTGCAGCAAAAAGACTGCGGTCCAGGGCCCCGCTCCAGTTTCTTTTGTTATTTAAGCTTTGTGTTGCTCCTTTAATATTATTAAGGCAGGCGGCGGTAGATAATTCTGTCTGCTTTAAAAGGGCTATTTCTTTTTCATAGGCTGTTTTACGTACATTTCTGTCCGCACTGT
>JAKJFV010000300.1:0-249 GCA_022704725.1 Spirochaetota bacterium | reverse complement strand
CATCGTTCCTCAGTTCATTAAAAGTCTTGCCTGTTTCCGGATCTGTCAGGGTGGATATGATCTGTTCATGCAGCCGGCTCCATGCAGAACCTCCGAAACGCTGCAGATCATCTGCGAGCTGTTCTTCTTTTCTCGACATTTTATGCTTGTTTTCTTCGACAGTTTCTTCAAAAATAAACTTATATTGCAAAAGCTGTGGATAATCTGTGTACAGGCTGTTTAAATCTTGTGCGTTATCAGACAAGATTT
>JAKJFV010000002.1 GCA_022704725.1 Spirochaetota bacterium | reverse complement strand
TAAAATAAAGTAAAATTGTAAGAAAAAGGCGCCTTATACTTTAATGTACGGCGCCTTATCTATTTTTACTTATATAATTCTACAGGAACCTTATCTGCATTCTCAGGACCCGTTACAATAAACCATTGTCCGGATGAATTAATCCAGTAGGAATTAAAAACACGGCGAATATCATCGGCGCTTACATCTTCTATTCTTTTTAGTAATTTAAGATACGCTTCCTTTTCGCCTGTTAAGTGGAGGCTTCCCATAATTTGAGTAACTTCCCCGGAAGAGGTAATATAGGCTGAAAAAAGTGAATTAATAAGCGAGTTTTTGTATCCTTCAAGTGTTTCTTCTAACGTTAAATAGGTAAACTCATTTGTTTCCGGATTTTTTGAATCAATAACCTTCCCTTCGCTCATAAGACTTTGTGCCTCATTAATGTACGACGGCATATTCTCAATATCACTTGCACTATTAACATAGAGCATCATATAGGGAGCTTTGCTTAAAACTGGTGTATTTCCTATTGAATAACAGGCTCCGTATTTCTCACGTACAATATTGAATAAAGTTTCTGAGTAAATTGTACAGGCCAGCAGCGAGGGCATGTAATCTAAATCATTGAATTGAGGGAAGGGATACGTCTTAACAAGAAACCCTGTCCCGGCTGCAGACGGATGAGACATAATTACAGGATCTCCGGAAATTGTTACCTGAGGGATAAGAGGGGTTACGTAATCCTGTGAAGGTAGAACAAAGAAAGCTGCATTTAGTCTTTTTTTCAAATATTCAGGATCAAAATTTCCTGCGGCAACAATTGTAATTCTCTTTGAATTTAAAAGGGTTTTATGAAAATCGCTGATCTGATCAAGTGATACTGTCTGAATTGTTTCATAAGTAGGGCGTATATCAGTTTCAAAGGGATGATTTTTATATACAGTCCGTTCTGCGCTGTATTGGGCAAGAGAGAAGGGATCGTTCATTATGCTTTGAAGAGTCTGAATATTTTCATTTTTAACGTTCCCGAATTCCTTCTCGGTGAAACTGGGATTTAAAAAAGCATCTGAAAAAATTGAAAAAAGATTACTAAAATGATGATTTATACAGTTAAGAGAAAAATAGGAATACCCGTTTGCCGTATAGCCTGAAATGCTTCCCTGTGTAAAATGCAGCTGTTTTTGTATTTCTTCATAAGTATATCCGCTCGAGCCTCTTGTCATCATAGAAAGAGTCATATTTTCTATACCTGATTGTGAAGGATCAAGCAGGGCATTCCCTCCTTCAATCATAATAGAAAGAGACACTACCTGCTGGTTTTCATTTTGTTTAACAATAAGAGGTATTCCGTTCTCTAAATACATAACTTCGAACGATGAAGCATTTTTTTCAAAATAGGTTTCTGAAACAGACGGTGATGTCTGTTTTACAGAAGTGCAGCATGTAAACAGCAGTGCTGCTGTTGCTAAAATAATTATTTTTTTCATATAAACTCCCCTTTATTTCCACCAAAATGCAGAATCTGACGTAATCTCTTTGTAACCCAACGCATCATAATCACTTTTTTGCTGAGCATAAAGATCCGGATTAATAAGTACCACAACAACAGCTGGTTTTTTCAAAAGGTATGAAGATGAGAACTGTGATATTTCTTTCTGTGTTATGGAATCGGTAAGTTTATCATGAGTAAAATAGTATTCAGTATCTGCTACAGCCCACCAGTATCGAATATTCTGCATGTAGGATTCCGGGCGTTGTGCGCGCAGAATTTGGCTGTCTCTTGGGCCGATCGGATGATCTTTATAATCTGATTCAGAGAAAAAATCCGGTTCTTCGACAATTTGTAAAGCTATTTCATCGCTTAAAACCTGTGCAAAATAAGCAGCACGCTGTCCTATCATTTGCTCCGGAGAGAGCATAATTGCAGTAAACTGAATGATGCTGTGGTGTCTTGATGTCAGGTAGCCGGTAGAAAGATAATCAGCATTTGGAATAGCAAAAGACGGGTTTGCAATGAGACTCTGTTCAAAACGTCCTGCGGGAGCATTAACAAAAGCGCTCCACATATCAGCTGCATAGGTTGATTCCTTGTCGCGTGTAATATCCGGACCTCTATAGTAGGCCATGACCTGTGCTATCTGCGGCGATACTTGAGGATGGGGCTGTACGAGATATATCGTTTTATCAATAGTAGAATTAACAGTTGTATCATGTTCCCATGGATCAATTCCTTTTTCCCAGGATCCGTAGATTTTTTTAACCTTTTTAAATACATCATCAGGATTAACATCTCCGCCGACAAAAAGGGCAGCATTATTTGGAATATAAAAGCTGTTTTTAATGTTTACTAAATCTTCTACCGTGGCAGAAGCGACTATATCGTTGTTTCCCCCTGGATCGAGCTTCCAAGGTTCGTCGGAAAAAATAGTACTAAACACTGCACTCTGTAAAATCCAGTTAGGATTGCTGTGGTAGGCTGATATCTCCGATATGACAACTTTTTTTTCATTTTCCAATTCATTTGGATCAAGAAGAGGATCACGCACTGCATAAGACCAAAACTCAAGACCCTCTGTTAAACTTGAAGATGGAACTGTAAAAAAATAATTGATAAACTCGTTAGCCGTGCTTCCATTCCATGAAGCAACTCCAAGGTTTTTCAAAGCTCTTTGTACCGCTGCTGCTGTTTTATACTTTGTATTCCCTTTGAACATCATGTGTTCATATAGATGAAATAATCCTGCATTTTTTTCCGATTGGCTTATTCCTCCGGCACGTATTGCTATTTCTATATAGGCAAGAGGGGCTGCGTGGTTTTCCATCACAAACAGTTCAAGACCGTTATCCAAAACATAATGATACAATCCCTTTTCACTCGTTTCCTGCGCTGCGGCGGTAAATGAAGTAAAAAGGAATACCAGCAAAAGCAGTTTCGTAACGTACTTTTTCATAATTCACTCCTTAAATTAATGGCAAAAATGAGGGAGTACTATAACTTCTTCAAATTAGCATTTTATTATGGAAATGAGTATAATTTTATTTTAATAATTAATCTAGTATTTTGTTTTAGATAAAAGTAATCAAAATAAAATTTTAGACTGATAAGGCGGTATAATGATTGACAATTTTGCGTATTAACTCTACCATCGCTGCATGATAGCGGTATTTGTAAACTGCGCAGCAGTAATTATTGGTTCGATTATTGGTTTATTATTTGCAAAAAAAATTACAAGTGAATTATCCGATGTAATTAGTACCGGGGCAGGTATTGTTACTATTGTTCTTGGTGTACAAATGGCTTTTTCGTATCAGAATGTTATTTTTCTTACATTATCCCTCATAATCGGTGGAATTCTCGGCAGTGCGGCAGATATTGACGGTAAAATACTTTCTCTTGGAACGCTGATAGAAAAAGGTATTTCAAAAAACAAAAAAGGTCCTTCGGTAACTCTGGCAGATCCGGAAATGCCGCCTGTAAAATCAAATTTTGCCTATGCTTTTTTAAATGCATCTGTCCTTTTTTGTGTGGGCGCAATGGCAGTATTAGGATCTTTTCAGGCAGGAATAAACAATGACTACAGCATTATTTTTACAAAATCTGTTTTAGACGGTTTTATGTCAATCGCCTTTGCTGCAGCAATGGGATTAGGAACCGCCTTTTCTGCTGTATCAATATTTATCTATCAGGGCCTGCTTACGCTTCTTTCCCAGTTTGTATCTCCCTTTGTCAGTGATATAATGCTTAAAGAACTAACGGGCGTCGGGGGTTCTATAATTGTCATGATTGGTATTAATTTACTGCACCTTCGAAAGATTAAAACCGCAAATTTTCTTCCCTCAATACTGATAATCGTACTTCTTGTTCTATTAACACCTTTGTTCGACAAAATTGCTGCTTTTTTTCATAATTTTATTTGACAGATGCTATTTTAGAAGGTATAATTGGGTTTATAAAATAATATAAGGAGGCTTTGCTTTTTATGGCAAAAGTTGAACTTAAAGGTATTGGTAAGGTTTATGACGGTAACGTTCGCGCAGTAGATAACGCAAACATCGTTGTAGAAGATCAGGAATTTGTTGTATTTGTAGGACCATCAGGCTGCGGTAAATCAACAACTCTCCGAATGGTTGCAGGTTTGGAAGATATTACAGAAGGTGAACTTTACATCGATGGTGAATTGATGAATGATGTTCCGCCAAAAGATCGTAATATTGCAATGGTATTCCAGAACTACGCTTTGTATCCGCACATGAGTGTTTATGACAACATGGCATTCGGATTAAAAATCCGTAAGACAGACAAAGCAGAAATTGAACGCCGTGTTAATGAAGCTGCACGTATCCTCGATATTGAAAAGCTTCTTGACCGCAAACCAAAGGCTCTTTCCGGCGGTCAGCGTCAGCGTGTTGCTGTAGGACGCGCTATTGTTCGTAACCCGAAGGTTTTCCTTTTCGACGAACCTCTTTCTAACCTTGATGCTAAACTCCGTGTTCAGATGCGTGCCGAAATCTCTGATCTTCATCACAGATTAAAGGCAACAATGATCTATGTTACACACGATCAGATTGAAGCTATGACTATGTCAGACAAAATCGTTGTAATGAAAGACGGAAAGATCCAGCAGATTGGTTCACCATTGTACTTGTACAATCATCCAATTAACAAATTCGTTGCAGGTTTCATCGGATCACCTCCCATGAACTTCCTCACCGTAAAAATTGTTGAAAAGGGCGGAAAGCTTATTGCAGATGAAGGTTCATTTGAAATGACCCCGACTGAAGATCAGGCTAAAACTCTTAAGAGCTATATTGGTAAAGAAGTATCTTTCGGTATTCGTCCGGAAGACCTTGTTTATACAAAAACTCCAACTCCAAACAACAATATGCAGATGAAGATCTCTGTTATTGAGCCGCTCGGTGCTGAAACACACCTGCATCTTAATACAAAGACACAATCTGTAATAGCAATCACTGCTCCTGACAATAAGTTCCAGATCGGTGATACTGCTAACTTTACTCCACAGATGGAAAAAGCTAAGTTCTTCGATAGAGAAACTGACCTTACAATTTGTGAAGTTGTAAAATCTGAATAATTTTATATCAGGTTGTTAACAAAAACACGCCCTTAAAAGGCGTGTTTTTTTTTCAATAAAATATTTAATAAACTAATGAAGCCGCTTGAGAAAGTTAACAGACTTTTGTAAGGGCTCTAATCTGCTTGCATAAATGACACGGTCAATTCACTTATATTAATTTTGCCTGGTTTAACCTCGATTTCATCGTTAAGCTGTACTTTTTTGGAAGGAATAAGAATAGTTTCCAGACCTAAAGAAGGAATTAAAAAAACAAACTGTTTTCCTTTATCCTCAACAGCAACAGCTGTACCTTTCCATTCAGGATTCTGAAGTAAAAAAAACAGCGTCCAATGGAGATTGCTCTTCCTTTCGGCTTTTACCGTTGCGGATGCCGCAGCGTCTCCTGCACTGATTCGTTCCAGAACCTCATCTTTTGAAAGAAGCGTTCTTTTATCTATAAACGAACGTAATTGCTGATGCGCTACAAGATCCCCGTACCTGCGCAAAGGACTTGTTACCTGACTGTACATGCCTATTCCAAGACCGGCGTGTTGGGACGGTATTACACCCACAGAGCGGCTTCTCATGCAGCGCCTTAGTCTATACTGACCCGCAAGTCCTGAAGGAAGTTCTTTGGGTATATCCGGTGCATCCTGACTCACAAAGGGGAAGGGTATGCTGTTTTTAAATGCAAAACGGGCGGCTGCTTCTCCTGCCAATAACATAAATTCTCTCACTACTGCAGAGGATTCTGTTTTATTGGATTCAGAAATCACTGCCGACGGAAGACCTTCGCCGTCTTTAATTACATGTATGCTGACTTCCGGCAGTTCTATAAAAACAGCTCCAGCCTTTTTTCTTCTTTCAATATTCTTCTGTGCTATTGCAAAAAGCGGTGCAATTTCTGGAAGGTCTTTAATGGTGTCGGCATAATCATAACTTAACCGCTTTATTTCAACCAGGGTTTTTAAAACTTCTACCTCATCAATCGCCCCTGCAGCATCAAGGAGAATTTTAAAAGACAGCGCTCGTGAGACCGTTCCTTTTTGCTCCATTGGAGTATTAATATCGCTGTATGCGGAGATGCTGGATTTATCTGACTTTCTTGAAAGTCCCAGTGCATAATCTTCCAAACATTCTTCACTTAGCATGCGCGACGCACCTTCGGGTATATAGAGGGTTGATCCGCGGTTTCTTGCACTTATGTCTATTGCGCTATCGGGTATTACGGTTGATGCAGGATCTGCAACATGTATCCATATATAGGTTCCGTCAAATGCAACAGCATCATCAGGATCGGTACTCCATTTGTTATCGATTGCAAATGCTCTGTGATTAAGTACAACTCTTTCTTCTTCTGGAGGCGATGAGAGGGTTTCCTGTGAAGACTGCATAGAAAGACCAAACCGGGATGGATGAGGATTTTTTGATAAGGGCCAATAGTTTGTCTGCAGTAATATAGAGTGTGCCGATTCCGGTGTTTCAGACAGACCTGCTTCACTTAAAAATTTAGATTTATCAGTTTTACCGAGAGCTAATGCTTCAATTTCCTGCATGAACTGGCTGTCAAGGGAAGGATCAATCTTTCTGCTTTTTAGTCTGCCTATGAATTCCTGTCTTCTTTGGGCTTCAAATTCTTTTTCATTTTCTTTGGCTTTTAAAACTGCAACCTTTTCCGGTGAAAGAGGGGTAAATTGAGGAAGTTTTTGATCCTCAGCTGCAAGTTGTGTAAAAAAAGGAAGGGTTATAAGAAGATTATAGAGATGGAAAGACTGCATTGCTTCATAGCTTCCTGTAGATAATTCACCCAGGTCCTGTATTGTAAGCGTTTCATCTTGTGTTGACTCATCTGAAACAAGAAGCTCCCAGCATTCTTCTAGAGCAGCTGCAGTTTTATGAATTTCGGAATTACAGAAGGCTTGTTCAGCAATGTTCTTTACAGAAGGGATGGGACCCTCATGTAAAAATACTACGTCCTTTGACCGTACACTTTGCGTTGCATAGGTAATTTTTCCGCCCTTTTTTGCAGGGTATTGCGGATACTCAATAGTAAATTTATCTCCTGCTTCTATAATAACAGCAGGATTTTTTTTGTAGGAAACAACAGAACCTTTTTTAAGCATACACAAAATATAGACTATTAGCATAAGCTGTGCAAGCCTGAGAAAGGTATTTGAAAATGTATTTTTATACCAAAAATATGTATATGTATGTAGAAATTATTCTGTATTTGTGCTAATATTCGAACATGATAGTTATGAAATTTGGAGGCTCTTCTGTAGCCGACGCTGAACGCATTAGACATGTTGCCTCAATTATTCAGGCATATAAGGACAGACAGCCCCTGGTGGTCTTGTCTGCTATGGGCGATACTACCGATTTTTTACTTGATGCTGCAGATGAAGCAGTGTCGGGAACTGTAGATATTTCCAACGTAGAAGCTCTTCATATTAACACCGCAAAAGATTTGAATGTTAATGATAGTGAAATCTTCTGTCTTCTCGAAGAACTCAAAACACTGCTGACAGGTATTTCTATGCTTAAAGAACTTACTAAGCGGACCCGTGATTATCTTGTTTCCTTTGGAGAACGGTTATCTGTTAGAATGATGGCCTCTTATCTTGCCTCGCAAGGAACACCGTCACGCTTTTATGATGCCTGGGATGCAGGTTTTCTTTCAGATTCAAATTTTATGGCTGCAGAACTTGATGAATCGGTGTGGACTTCTATTCCTCTTGCTTTTAAGGACTATACTTCCGGCAGTCAGAAAGAAATTCCAATAGTAACAGGTTTTATTGCAAAAGATGTTAACGGCTATATTACTACCTTAGGAAGAGGCGGCAGTGATTTGACCGCAACAATGCTCGGCGCTGCGCTTAAGGTTGATGAAATACAGACTTGGAAAGATGTTGACGGAATTTTGACAACCGACCCGAGAATTGTTAAGACGGCACATCCTGTGGAAGAGGCAACCTATGAAGAGGCAGCAGAACTCGCGTACTTTGGCGCTCAGGTATTGCACCCCCGTTCTATGATGCCGTGCAGAAGAACCGGAACACCTGTTCGTGTTAAAAACTCGTATAATATTACTTCACCTGGTTCAATCATTGTTGAAAAGCATACAAAGGAAGTTTCTCCGGTTAGAGCGATTACTGCGGTTAAGGGTGTTACCTTGTATGACATTGTTTCAACCAGAATGCTCGGTGCATCAGGCTTTTTAGCCCATATTTTTAATCAGTTTTTAAAATGGAATGTAAGTATCGATGTAATTGCTACAAGCGAAGTTTCTGTTTCTTTAACAGTTAATTCAAAAAAAGATGTTGACGGGCTTGTAGAGGATCTTAAAAAAGTTGCTGACATTAATGTTAAAAAGGGTAAAGCAATAGTTACAATAATTTGCGATGTTAAAAGATCAAGTGCAATTCTCTCTTCGTGTTTTTCCGCACTCGATAAAGAAGGCATTAATGTTCAGATGATCAGTCAGGGAGCTTCAAAGGTTAATATAAGTATGCTGTGTGAAGAAACCGAAGTACATCAGGTTGTCCGGATTCTGCATGAAGCTTTTATTGCCGATGCTCTTCTATAAATAAGGTTTGTGAAATTTAAATATCAGTTTTTAAAATAAGGGGTTGTTGATGAATATTGCATTAGTCGGGTACGGAAAAATGGGGCATATGATAGAAGTTGAAGCTGTTAAGCGGGGTGTGGGTATTGCCTCAACTATTGATCTTTATGCACAAGATGCTTCATGCCGTATTAAATCCTCTGATGACCTGGCCGGTGCTGTCATAGCAAGCAAGGCTGATGCTGTAATTGAGTTTACTCATCCCGATGCAGTATTAAAAAATATAGAAGTTCTTGTTACTACAGGAGTTCCTGTTATTGTCGGAACTACAGGCTGGCTGAAACATCTCGATTATGTAAATACCCTTGTTAAAAAAAATAATTCCTGTCTTTTTTATGCCGCCAACTATTCTATAGGTGTTAATCTTTTTTATAAAATAGTCAAGGAAGCAGGAATTTTATTTTCACAGTATGACGAATACGACACAGCAATTTGGGAAGCTCATCATACACAGAAGGCAGACAGCCCGTCCGGTACTGCTCTGGATATTGCAAAACACCTCATGTCGGTCTGTCCGAAAAAAACAGAAATTGTAACGGATGCCTTTCATGAGGCGCCGAAAGCACACGAGCTCCATGTTTCAAGTACGCGTTTTGGATCTGAACCCGGAACTCATACGGTATTTTTTGACTCAAAAGCAGATACTATAGAGCTCACTCATCGTGCCAGATCCAGAGAAGGTTTTGCCGTAGGAGCCGTAAGAGCTGCACAATGGATGGTTGAACAGCTTACTTCGCAAAATATTTCTATGGGAAACCTTTATACAATGGAGAATATGCTGTAAAATAGCCCTAATGGAGGCTGTTTGATGAAACGCATCAGTGTATTTTTATTTTTTTTATTTTCAATCTCTTTTCTGACATCTCAATCCCGAGTCTCTTCGGTAATATGGGCCGATTATGTTAATCAAGTATGGACAGCAGCCGAAGGTTTACCTGGTAATACAGTTACCGATTTGCTTCAAAAATCCGACGGATACCTTTATATAGGAACATATGACGGGCTTGTACGTTTTGACGGAGTAAAGTTCACAATTTTAAATAAAAATACAGTCAGCGATTTTCGATGTGTTTCTGCACGGACAATCTTTGAAGATACAGACGGGAATTTGTGGGTCGGTTCAAATGATGAGGGAGTTGCAAAAATTTCTTCATCGGGAATAGAAATGTTTACTACAGATAACGGCCTCCCGAATAATTCAATTCGAGATATAGCCCAGGATAAATCGGGAAATATTTGGATCGGTACTTCTAATGGTGTTGTTTTTTTGACTCCTTCCGGAAAATTTGTTAGTCCGGAGGGCTTGGATGCATATGACGACAGCAGCTGTCTCGTAATATCTTTATACTGCGATACAGCCGGAAGAATATGGCTAAGTACAACAAAAAAGCACGGCTTATACTATTACTCAAGCGGAAAATTTACACAGTACACGGCTTTTAACGCAATTGATTATTCAACCGTTACAGCAATAACACAGGATGATACAGGATCTTTTTGGTATGGGCTTACACAAAAAGGCGTTGTAAGGGTAAGTGAAGGAAATTATAAACTTTACGGAAGTCAAGAAGGTATGCTTGAAACTACTGTTAATGATATCTATCTTGATAACTCAAATTCTCTCTGGTTCGGGACAGAAAAGGGTGTTGTTCTTTATAAACAGGGACAGTTTTCAACGTATACAGAGGCCGAAGGTTTAACGAATAATAATGTAAAGAAAATTATAGAAGACCGTGAAGGAAGCATCTGGTATGCAACAGATAGAGGCGGTGTGCAAAAGATGAGTCCCGGAAAATTCAGGACAGTAACTTTGTCATCTCCTGTTAACTGTATTTCTGAGTCTGATGAGGGGCTTGTCTGGATTGGGACAGACAATGGTCTGCTTTGTTATGAAAAAGGCGTCTTTATTGAGAATGAATTAACAAAGATGCTTAAAGGCATACGAATACGTCATATAGAGAACACAGATAAAGGCGATTTATTGGTAAGTACGTATGCCAAATACGGGCAGGTTCTTATGACCAAGGAAGGACAAATAACCTACTGGACAACAAAACACGGTTTAGCGGGAGACCGGGTGAGAGTTGCTATTGAAGATAAAAGTCAAAATCTGTGGATAGGTACAACTACAGGATTAACAAAAATTGATTATGTTGCCGCAGAACTTACTTCATACACTAAAAATGAAGGTTTAGAAAATGAGTACGTCATGTGTCTTTATGAAGACACGGAGGGTTACCTGTGGATAGGTACTGACGGCGGCGGTATATGTATTATGAAAGATGGTAAAATTATTTCCGTTTTGACAACCAAGGACGGGCTTGCAGGAAATGTTATTTTTAAAATTATGCAGGATAAAAACGGGGTGTACTGGATCTCAACAGGGACAGGACTAACCAGAATTGAAGGCAATAAGTTTAAAAACTTTACTGCGTCTGACGGTTTAGGTACCGACTCAATTTTCCAGATTATGATAGACTATACAGATACCGTCTGGATGACCAGCAACCGGGGCATATCATCAATATCATTAAGCGTACTTGAAGCTGCTTCACATAAAGAAGGGGTCTTTTTAGACCCGAAATTTTATACGAAAAATGACGGTCTGCGTTCCGGAGGTGTAACGTCAACTTCTTTATGCATGTATGACAGTCTGGGACGTTTGTGGTTTACGCTCATTGACGGATTTGCTATCTATGATCCTGTTAAAATTAAATCGAATCCCGTTCCGCCTCTTGTTGAAATTGAAGATATAAGTATTGACAATGTTAAGGAAAAATTTAGTGCAAATAAAGTTTTAAAAATACCTGCAGGAACAAAGAGAGTAGACATTGAATATACTGCATTAAGTTTTGTTTCTACAGATATGATACGTTTCCGTTATATACTTGAAGGGTTTGAAAATGATTATTCTCAGCTGACATCCTCCAGATCTGTCTCTTATACAAATCTTGCCCCTGGAAACTATACGTTTAAAGTCTGGGCAGCTAACAGCGATATGCTTTGGTGTGAAAATCCTGCATCAATCACCATTATTCAAAAGCCCTTTTTGTATCAAATGCCGGTATTCTGGATTTTCATTGGTTTAGTTATCTGCGGAATTATTTATTCAATCATTGTCATACGAATTAACCGTCTTAAGAGAGAACAGCTGCGTCTGGAAACAATGGTACAGATGAAAACAATAGATCTGGAAATTGAACGGGATAACTCCGATCGCCTTTTGCTCAATATCCTTCCAAAACCCATTGCAGAAATTTTAAAGGAACGGAAAAATCAGATCATTGCAGATAAGTTTGAAAATGTGTCGGTTTTGTTTGCAGATATTGTCGGATTTACAAAAATTACTTCATCCGCAAGTCCGGAAACAATCATATTTGCATTAAATGACCTTTTTTCTCGTTTTGATGAAAGAGCTCAAACTTTGGGTATTGAAAAAATTAAAACTATTGGAGATGCCTATATGGCTGTGTGCGGGCTCCCGGAGCCTAATCCCATGCATGCAGCAGCTATGATTCAATTTGCACGGGGAATGCTTCTTGATATTGAGCAGTATAATCTTACTTCCTCATTAAAATTTAAAATGCGTATAGGTATTAATTCCGGAGATGTCATTGCAGGTGTAATAGGCAAAACAAAATTTATTTATGATTTGTGGGGCGACACTGTTAATGTTGCAAGCCGAATGGAATCATCGGGAGAGCCTGGCAGTATTCATGTGAGTGAAGAGACATGGAATTTAGCAAAAGATTCAGTATGTTTTACCGATGAAGTGACTGTCGATGTAAAGGGGAAGGGAAGTATGAAGACTTATTATGTCAGCATCAGCGAAATGTCGAATACTTGATTTTTTACTATATTACCCGTACACTAAGCAACTATGATGAAAAATATACGCGTTTTTCTTAACGCAAAAGAAGAAGATCAAATAAAAGCAGGCTTCCCTTGGATATTTGACAATGAAATAGGTTTTGTGAAAGCAGATGCCTATGACGATAAGGGACAGCACTCAATTGTTCAATCTGTATTAAAAGAAACAAAGGCTCCCGATGGAAGTATTGTTCAGGTTTTTTCTAAGTCAGGAATGTATCTTGGAACCGGAGTGTTTAATAATACTTCCAAGATTACTGTCAGGCTGTTAACACGCGGTAAAATTGAAAATGAACAGTTCAATCAAAGTTTTTTTGATAAAAAAATTCAAGATGCTTTGGATTTACGTCTTCATTATTTTTCACTTGAAGATTCCTTTCGTCTTGTATTTGCCGAAGCAGATTTTCTTCCCGGCTTAATTGTCGAGCATTATAGAACTATTGAAAATAGAACAATTTTGGTTGTTCAATTTCTTGCTCTTGCATGTGAAAAATTTAGAAAAGAAATTATTAATTCACTGCGTTCTGTAATAAAACCTTACGGCATTTACGAGCGAAGCGATGCTTCTGTACGTGAAAAAGAGGGACTTGAACTTTCCACCGGCTGGATTGGCGGCGAGAGTAATCCTCTTATAACAATTTCTGAGAATTCTGTATTACTGCAGATCGATCTTGCTCACGGTCAAAAAACAGGCTACTTCCTTGATCAAAAGTTCAATAGAAAAGCCGCTGCATCATTATGCAAAGGGAAAAGAGTGCTTGATGCTTTTTCCCATGTTGGAGCTTTCGGCTTACATGCCTTTTCTTCAGGGGCCCGTGAGGTAGTCTGTGTTGATATCTCAGAAGAAGCCTCTGCTGCGATTACGGTGAACGCCGGATTGAACAAGGCAGGTTCATCTGTACGTGCTGTATGCGCCGATGTTTTTGATTACCTCAAAGAGGCGGAACAAAAGGGTGAAAAATTTGATGTCATAATTCTTGATCCTCCTGCCTTTACTAAAAGTGCAAAAGATATTAAAAAAGCATACGGGGGATACAAAGAAATAAATCTTAGAGCAATGAAGATTCTCTCGCCCGGGGGAATCCTTGTTACCTGCTCCTGTTCTCATTTTTTTGATGCAAACACCTTTTATTCAGTGCTCGATCACGCATCCAGTGATGCCCACAAAAATCTTCAAATATTGGAAAAACGATTTGCTGCTCCCGATCACCCTGTGTTGTCGGGGTATTCAAAATCTGAATACTTAAAATGCGTTATTGCTAAAATAACTTAAGCATATGAAAAAGAACTGTGTTATAGTGTTGGGGCCGACAGCTGTCGGCAAAACAGCATTAGCTGTAAGGATTGCAGAGTTTTTAAACTCAGAAGTAATCTCTGCAGATTCAAGGCAGGTATACAGGGGACTCGACATAGGTTCCGGAAAGGATCTTTACGAGTTTACTATGCCTCCTTCTGCCTGTTTCCACCCATGCACAGCGCCGAAGTCTATACCGTATCATCTCATTGACATTGCATCCTTGGCTCAGGAATATTCTGTATTCGATTATTTAATGGATTATTATAAAATATTTCCGGCTCTAACTTCCAGAGGACTTATTCCTGTTACAGCAGGCGGTACCGGTATGTACCTCGATGCCGTAATTCGCGGATACAATTTAATTCAGGTGCCGGTAAATATAGATCTTCGTGAAAGTTTGAATGGAAAATCCATGGAAGAACTGAGCAGTATGCTCATGGATCTCAAAGGCGGACTTCATAATCAAACAGATACCGGTGAACGCCACCGGCTCATACGTGCAATAGAAATTGAAACTTTTTCACGATCTCCGGAAGCAGAAGAACAGCGTAAATCTATGCCCCAAAGACCGTATATAAACCCGATTATACTAGGCACCACCTTTCCCCGTGCAATGGTAAGAAAAAGGGTTACCATACGTTTACGGGATCGATTTAAACAGGGAATGATAGAAGAGGTTAAAGCCCTGAATGAAAGCGGTGTAAGCTATGAAAGGCTTGAGCGGCTTGGTTTGGAGTACCGCTGTATTGCAAGGTTTTTACAGGGTAAAATACAAAGCGAGGAGAAGCTTTTTTCAGAACTAAATACTGCAATACATCAGTTTGTAAAAAGACAGGAAACATGGTTCAGGGGCATGGAAAGAAAGGGTGTTGTAATCCACTGGCTAAAACATGACGGCAGTGAAAAGGACTGCTCTGTAGAAAACCGTTTTTTACAGGCTGCAGAGTTACTAACAAAAGAATTATCAGCTGAGTAATGAAGAATACACTTGAAAAATACTGCACAAAAAAGGCGGTAAAAAATACAGCAGTTGTAGTACCTTTTATTCAAGTACAACCAATATGCATCTGTATTCCTGTTCATAATGAATACCCTTCTTTTTTTTCGACACTCCGTTCTCTGCATTTAAGTTCGCTTACGTATCTTGCTCATCAAAAAACTAAAGCAGTTCCGGTTTCTATTATCTGCTGTGTAAATGCACGGAATTCCGATGCCGTTTCGATTCGTGAAAATAATGCGAAAATGATGTATGAACTTAAGCGTCTTACTATGAGCGAATATAATGATCATCCATTATTAAATTTGATTGTTCTTGACTGCAGCAGTGATGATTTATTGTTCAAGGATACGCAGGGAGCGGGCCTTGCCAGAAAGACCGCCATGGACTACGCAGTATTGCATGGCGCATCTGTATTAGCCTGCCTCGATGCTGATACTCTTGTAAGCTCATCCTACATTTGCTGTCTGCAGGCATTTTTTTCAAATTTCATGAATGTGTCCCCATCTTCCCCTTCTATTGCCTCTGCGTGGGCATTAACAGGCTTTTCACATCAAAGAGGGGCAGTTGAGGAAGAAGAGAAGGCTGTGAGGATCTATGAAGACTATCTGCTTGAACACAGCAGTCTTTTATACAGATGCGGCACGCCTTATTATCCTGTTGCGCTCGGACCGACAATTGTATGTACCGCTCAAGCGTATGCAGAGTGCGGAGGTATGAATACACGGTGCGCAGGGGAAGATTTTTATTTTCTGCAGGCTCTTATAAAACTTCACGTTCACCAGGATATAGTATATTTACCATGCCGGGTTTTTCCCTCTTCCAGAATTTCACAACGTGTGCCTTTTGGTACAGGGAAAAAAATTAGTGAAATAATAGAAGGAAATGTATGCAGGGTATTTGAAAAAACTTCGTACGAAATTCTCTTTAAGTTTATTGATATTTTTAAAAGGACAAAAAATAAAAACCCCATGGAGGACTTTTTCCATGAGGTTTCAAATAGTTTGAGTATTCTTATGCCGTTTTTAGAACAAGACGGCTTTTTTCAAGACTGGCAGAAAATATATATAATTCATCATAAATCAAACCGGAATCTTGAATATGCATTTCATGACCGGTTTGACGGTCTAAAAATTATTAGAATGTTCCACTTTTTAGAAAATACTACGCAGTAACAGCTGTTATTTCGCTTATTTCTACTTTTGTTACGTAACCTGTGCGGACGCAGCTTTCAAAAAGATCCCGCGAAATAAAATCTGTGGTAATGTCTTCGTAACCGTCCTTATCGCGGACAATGCGTACTACATATCCTTCATCCATTTCTCTCATTATCATCATATAATCATTTGAGCTTGCATGACCTTTTAATGAATAACATTCCATACTAGTTACCTCCATTGTGGATATCACTTATATTTTCGGATGTTTAGAAACTATTATTAGACTTTTTTTGTTAAATTACGTATAGTCTTTGTATGATATACAGTGATTCTCATATTCATTGTTCAGTGTATGACTCATGGCAGCCCTTTGAAAATTCTCCGGTTTGTTCTGCCGCCCACAGCGAAAAGGAATGGGAGAAACTATGCCTTTTAAAAAAACAATATCCCGGACTTATATATACATCCTTTGGCGTTCATCCTCAAAATCCTGATCATTCCCTTGTTTTTACTCTTGAAAAAATTTTAAAGACTCAACATCCTGATGCAGTAGGAGAAGCCGGGTTTGATTTATTTACCACTGAATATAAGGAAAACATAAAAAAGCAGGAAGATGTCTGGTATGCTCAGCTTGAACTGGCTCAACAGTATAATAAGCCACTCATAATTCACTGCAGGAAGGCGCTCGACAAAATCTTTGCCTCATCTGCTCAATTAAGAACATTAAAAGCTGTTGTTTTCCACTCGTACTCATATTCACCGGAAGAGGCTGCATCATTAAGAAAAAAAGGTATTAATGCTTATTTTTCTTTCGGAAAACCGCTTCTTAATAATCATAAAAATGCGCTGCGGTGTGCGTCCCTTCTTCCGCTTGAATGGATGCTGCTTGAAACGGATGGACCGTATCAGACTTTGAAGGATGAACTAATGACTATTCCTGCTGATATTTTTAGCGTTTATACACAACTTAGTTCTTTGCGTTCAATAAGGGTTGAGGATCTTAACCAGGTAAATATCAACTTTATGAATGTTTATTCATCCTCATTCGAATAAAGTTCTCGGCTTCCGTGTAATACTTTGAAACCTGCACAAGAAGCGCATCAATATTTCCTTCTGTTTTACCCCGTAATACAGATTCTGCATCCGAGGCTGCTTTATATAGTTTATCTGCCCCAATTGTACCTGCGGTTCCTTTTAATCGATGAACACAGCTTGCAGCCTCGGTACTTCTCCCTTTGATTATGTATTCCTGCACTTCGTTAAGAGAAAACTGAGGCTCATTAACAAACATCAATAGTATTTCTTCGTATAACTCAATTTCTCCCCCGAAACGTTCAAGGGCCTCTTCTTCATTGAGAATGCTTTTCTGAGCATCAGACTTGTTCATAAAAATCCTCTCCTTTTCCGTTTATCAACATAAAAACTGGAAGATTTTTTACTTCTACAAGGTGAACGGCTTCCATTCCTAAGTCGTGATAATCAATCACTTGTGCGCTTACTATATATTCGCTTGTGATAAGTGCTGCAGCGCCTCCTATGGTTCCAAGGTAGCACGAATTATATTTTATGCATCCTTCTTTCCATGTACTGCTTCTATTTCCCTTTGCCAGGGTAATCCGCGCCGCATTCCGCTGCATAAGGATTTCTGCATATGAATCCATCCGTCCTGCAGTTGTCGGACCGAAACTTCCCAAGGGGAATCCGGTCGGTGTTCTTGAAGGTCCTGCGTAGCAAATTGGATACCTGACTGCATAATCGGGTAAGTCTTTGCCATCATCAATCAATTTTTTCCATCTTGCATGAGCAGCATCGCGGGCCACCAGTATGTTACCCGAAAGATACAGCCGGGTTCCGGGTTTTAAATAGGAAATTTCCTGAATAAGCTTATTGATGCCGGAAGATGTATTGATGTGCATTACCTGATCAATTTTGTTGTCTGCAAAAGAAACAGCCTGCGAAAACCCCTCTATACCCGACAACTCTGTTACTGTTTTTTCAATATATAGTCCGTCTTTCGTTATAAATGTTTTTAGATTTCTATGGGCTGAACAGGAAACTCCAATAGAAATTGGACAGCTTGCTCCATGACGCGGCAGCCTTATTACAACAGCTTCTACGGCTGCCTTTGTTCCGCCGAATTGTGCTCCGTAACCTGCCTTTTCTGCAATCTCCATAAGTCTCTGCTCAAGTTTTTCATCGCGGAAGCTGTGCTCATTTTGAATAATACAGCCGCAGGTTGCTAATTTTAATGTCATAAGATTTTGTTCAGGACTCAGTCCTCCTGCAACAACAGCAATAGTATAGGGAGGGCATGCGCTTGTTCCCAGTGCCTTAATTTTTTCTTTTAGTAAGGCATCAAATTTCTCTTCTGTTAAGTCCGCCTTCGTTCCCTGAATAAAAACAGTTTTATTCGATGAGCCGCCTCCCTTTGCACAAAATAGAAATGAAGCGTGCGGTTCTGCTTCATCTGAAAATGAAGGATTAAGCTTTTCATTAAATAAAAAAGTCTGGCACGGCAGATTGTTCCGGGGATCTTTTTCGTCGTAAAAATTCAGGGGAATTGTTGTGGAGTATCGCAGATTATGATCGCGGTAGACATCCGACACAGCCTTGCTGATAATTGAACGTGCATTATCAGTCAAAAGTACGTTAGGAGGAATCCATGAAAAGATATGTGCAATTCCTGTATCCTGACAGAGAGGCAGATCAAATGAAGAAGCGCACTGAGCATTTTTTAATAGGGAAGCACATACATAACGGTCATTATCAGATGCATTATCTGACAGAACCGCTTGAATAAGGTGTTCTATATGGGACCTTGTAAAGGTAAATGAAAGCCTCTTAAACGATTCGCTCACCAAACGGTACAAAGCAGCATCGGATATTGACAGAAGCTCATGCGGTAAATCTTTATGGGAAATTACTACAGCATCTTCGGTAGCTGTATGCGGATAAAAATCAAAAAAACTTAAATTCATGTAACAATTGTAGATTATTCTTTGTTTTTTTTCTATACTGGGAGTTGTATGACTAAAAAAATAATGTATTTCCAGGCAGCTGCTCTTGTAAGCTCTGCCGTATTTTCTCTTTTATCAGTTTCTGTATCGTTTGATATTTCTTTATTTGCTGTTTTTATTTCTCTTTCATTTACAGCATTCCTTTTTAACATAGGCTTTAGAAAATTCCTGAGAGTAAATGATGCCGCAATGCTGCCTCTTGTAAGGAAACTCTACGAGTACCTGCCTTTTGTGCATCTTATTGCCTTTGTTATTAGAAGAGCCGGTGCATACGGGACTCCGTATATTCTTGATGTTGTATCAGTTATTTTTTGGGTAATAATCACGGTTTGTGCAAATGTACTGTTATATTTACTGGCTGAAAAAAGAGTATACAAAAATAATCCCGATCTTGAATTATCGAGAGCGGAACTTCCCCCGAAAAAGAAACATCCTGTAAAAAAAGCAGTATTAGAAGCATTCAGCTGGATAGATGCCTTTATTCAGGCTGCGTTAATTGTCCTGCTGGTAAATATCTTTATTTTTCAGTTGTATGAAATACCCTCGGAATCGATGGTTCCCGAGTTCCTTATAAAAGACAGAGTTGTTGTATTTAAAACTCCCTCCGGTCCCAAATTTCCCCTGTCCGATGTCGGTCTGCCGTCTATCCGCTCCTATAAACGGGGTGATATTGTTGTTTTTAGAAATCCTCATTATGAAACGACCCGTAAATCCGAGGTTAAAAACTTTATTTCTCAAATTGTTTTTATGTTAACCTTTACCAAGGTAAATTTAAATGTCGATGAATACGGGGAGATGAAGGCTGATCCTCTGGTTAAGAGGGTATGCGGAGAAGGGGGCGAACAGCTTGTCATGCTTGATGGTACCTTGTTTGCCCGGACCCGCGAAAACAAGGAGTTTACCCCGGTAGCTGATGATAATCTGTGGGCCGAATGGAATGTAGACGGCTTGAGTAGTAATTTAAAAAGTAAAATCAACCGCGTGCCTATTTCTCAATCGGTGTACAGCACGCTTCTTTCTGTCGAGAAAGAAAGAAAGCTGCTTACTCTCGATGATGCAAAAAGAGAAGCTCAGGAGCTTGTCCTAGCTTTTTCCAAAGCGAAACGTATTTTTTTACCAAAAGAAGTAAATGATGAAGGTATTAACGTCTCGTCCTTTTTATCTGAACAGGAATTGAATGAGTATTATCTTTTTTCACAGAATGTTACTTTGACCCGTAAATTGCTCTCTTCCGATGCCGGCGTAAAGTGGTTTAATGAGTTTATGACATCGTGGTCGAGTACAATACCGGAAAATTTAGACATGTATGAACAGGCAATGTATAAACTAAATATTATGTCAAAATTAGTATTCGGCAGGCTTATTGTCCGCAATACAGAACTCATACTCCTGGGCGGAACTGTTCAGTCTTTATCGAAGGATGAACGTATTAATGAGCTGCTGAACCAGGCTGAAGATTTACATACGTATATTGTTCTCAATGATTCAAGAAATATGCCGGTATTTCCAAAAAATACGGCTTCCGGAGATCCTCAATATATAAGCCGCGATTCTTACTTCCTCATGGGCGACAACCGCTTTAATTCGCTCGATATGAGGCATTCATACGATACCTTTTATATACCATTAACATCTTATGATGCTTACTCAGTTCGTTATTACTCGAATATTGAGCAAAGAGAAGTAAGTTCTGCAAGAATTCTTGGTACAACTGTCTTCAGGTTTTGGCCTGTTTCAAGAATCGGTGTTCCGGGATTAACTGCAGAAAAAAGCAGATAAAGGATTTATTGCAGCTGACCTTCGGCAATGGTAAGGTCTAAAAATAAATCTAAAATCTCTAAGCCGATTTATCAAAATTTCTTGACAATGGTCTTGTATCGGGCTACACTTATTCTATTATGATAAGTGACGATTTGATTGATGAAATAGAAGCTGTTGAAAAAGATCTTGAGACCGTTTCAGATGTAAAAGACACAAGCCGGACTTTTCTTGTATTTAATATGAATACAGAGACTTATGCAATTCAGGCATCTCTAACAAGGGAAATAATGCGGGATCTTGCAGTGTACCCGCTTCCTTTTGTTCCCTCCTACGTGAACGGAGTGCTTAACCGGCACGGGGATCCTTTTACTGTAATTGATCCAATGATAATTCTGGGCAAAGAACCTCAAGTAAATTCCCTGTTTTTAGTATTAAATATTGAGAATGAGCAGTTATGTTTACGCATAAGCGATGTTGTGGAATTTATGCCGGTCAAGACTGAAGAAATTAAGAAATTTTCGAATCATATTTCTGTCATCCATTTTGACGGTACTATTTCCTGGAAAGATAAAGAAATTCCAATTATTAATACACGTTCTTTTATTGATAAACTCAGGTTAGATTTAAACAATGCATAAAAACTTTATAAGCATATCATATTCATCCCTGGATATTCTTTTCCCAAATGAACTGATAGAGGCAAGTATGTATGCAGGCGATGATAAAACAGACTTTACTACACATAGTGTTGAGTACAAGAATGAAAGGGCTGTGTCTATTTTTATAGACAAAATTATTACTTCTCTTTTTTCCTGCAGCCAGGGAGGACATGCATATACAGCCCTGCTTTTTTCAAAGACCTTGTTTTCATCCGATGTAGCTAAAAAATGGGGCAAGTTTACAAAAAAATCTGCCGTCGGCTATTTCGCTTTTTTAACTTCAGGAGAGACAAGGGTTGTACAACTAAGTGTTTCTGACTTTTCTCCTTTAAGGGGTATTACAGGGCAGATATTGAAAAAAAAGGGTCTTGCAGCAGTCCGTTTTACATCTCAAGGGCGTATTCAGTTTTTAACAGATTTTAACAGTCTTTTAGCTTCATCTGCGGGGTATACAAAATGATTAGAGTTCTTATTGTTGATGATTCTGCTGTTATTCGCACAATGGTTAAGCAAATTCTCCTGCGCAGTTCTGAGATTGAAGTTGTAGGCGAAGCTGGAGACGGGCAGAAAGCTGTCCATGAGGCAAAAATTCTTAAACCCGATGTCATCATAATGGATATTAATATGCCTACTATGGACGGACTGGAGGCTACCAAACAGATAATGATAAACAGTCCGACGGCAATTTTAATGTTCACCACAGAGGATGTTGCAAGGGTAGGGTATCAGGCGCTCGAATACGGCGCAGTCGATATTATACCAAAACCGGATTTATCAAAGGTTACTTCTGTTTTTTATTCTTTTTTTCTCTCAAAAATAATTTCTGTTGCAGGTTCCAAAAGCCAGTCAGCAGCTCCGGTTAAAAAATATACTATTCCTCTTATAGCATCTAATTATGAAGTTTTCTGCATAGGTGCATCAACGGGGGGGCCTGTTGCTGTTCAAAAGGTTCTTAAAGGTTTATCTTCAGGTTTCCCTGTTCCAATTCTCATAACTCAGCATATTGATAAATCCTTTGATCATCATTATGCCTCATGGCTGTCTGAAACAAGCGGAATCCCGGTAAAGCTCGCAAATGATGGAGAAACTCCGCTTCCAGGCCATGCTTATGTTGCACCAGCAGACAAACACATGGTCGTCGAAAAATCTGTAACAGACGGAAATCCTGTATTACGGCTTACCATGGACCCTCCCGTTCATTTTTTACGGCCTGCTGTAGATAAACTTTTTTTTAGTGCAGCAGACATTTATGGAAAAAAATGCCTGGCTGCTCTTCTTACAGGAATGGGCAAAGACGGTGCAGAAGGCTGTAAAATGATAAAAACTCTGGGCGGCTATACTATAGCTGAATCTGAAGAAACCTGTGTTGTGTTCGGAATGCCCAAAGCTGCAATCGATGCAGGTGCGGTTTCCGAAGTAGTTCCTTTGCATGATATTTGCACAAGGGTAAGCTCAATAATAGGCAGATAAATGATAAATAAAGAAAAAGAATTAATTAAAATTTGTCAAATTATTAAATCTCATTCCGGCATCTGTGTAAGCGGGGCACACACCGAATTTTTGTGTTCATATATTAATAAAAGAATCGAAGAATTACAAATAGGCTGTGATACGTTTTTACATCTCGTACAACACGATTCGAATGAATTAACCCGGCTGATTAATCAGTCTACAATAAACGAAACGTATTTTTTTAGAGAGGAAAAACAATTTCTTCATTTGAAAAATAATGTATTTCCGCAGTTTAATGACCGTAGCGTTACAATTTGGAGTGCGGCATGTTCAACCGGAGAAGAGGTTTTGTCTCTGGCTATGCTCTGTGATGATTGCGGCATAAAAGCCCGTTTATATGGAACTGATATTGATTCGAATGCCCTGGATATTTTAGGAAAAGGTGAATATAATGCTGTTTCTGTACGAACAGATGGAACCATATTTCATACACTACTTGATAAGTATACTAGTAAAAATAACGGGATGATTCAGGTTAAACAGGAAATAATCGACAAAGTTAAATATGGTACCTTTAATCTGCACTCTTTTTCCGGAACAGCAGAAATTCCCCCAGATGGTACTGTCGATATTATTTTCTTACGGAATGTATTTATATATTTTGATGAAGAAACAAGAAAAAAGATTATTTCATTTATGGAAAAAAAGCTGAGTCCCCAAGGATGTCTGTTTTTTTCCATGAGTGAAATAGCCTCCATTATACCGGATAAAAAATCATCATTAACAAAACAAAGACATGAAATGGTATATTATTTACAAAAAAATGCAATTACTCTTTCATTAAAAGGAAAAATACCGGAAGAAAGCTTTCAAAAAAAGTCTGAAAAAGAAAATAAGCACATTGTAAAAAAAATTATACGGAAAAAAGAAGAGAATAGTACTTCTTCCAACTCAAAAAAACTGCCTCAAGAAAAAAATAATCATAATACATGTGATGCGGTTTTTTCTCAAATTACACAGTGTTTGGAAGCTAATAGAATAGAAGAAAAAATACTTGATTCATGCGGTCTTCAGCTTGATGTTCAATATTTAAAATCCTACTACAAAGGGCTTATAGAAAAAATGAAGGGTAATGATAACGAAGCCCTTCAGTGGTTTGAACGCTCCGCTCAAATGAATCCTGTTTTCTGGACAGCACATATACAATGTGCAATGCTTCTTAATACTAAGGATCCCGTGAAAGCCCGGCGGAAATATATACGATGTGCAGAATTATTGGAAAAATATATAGATGAAAAATCATCAAAATATGATTTTTT
>JAKJFV010000029.1 GCA_022704725.1 Spirochaetota bacterium | reverse complement strand
ATTCTATGTCTTTTGCAGTCCCTTTAGCAAAAACACAGTATGAGTTACACAAACCAATACAATTAAAGCTGCCGGGCATTAAGGAGCAGTTATTTACAAAAATTGCTGCTGTCGGGATGCTGTCAAACAGTACAAAAGATACATTATATTCATATATCAATTCGCTTAAAGATGAAGCTGTCTTATGCCATAGTGATTATCATCCTGAGAATGTGTTTATAACAGATGAAAAGCTTATAGTGTTCGACTGGTCTACCGCAACTATTGGAAACAGGTTTTCCGATGTTGCTCATACAAATCTTTTACTTCGCTATGGTGTATCACCGGATACAAAAAACGCGATAGCATTATTCATAACGAATAAAGTCAGGAATATGTATGCAGACAAATACTTAAAAGAATATATAACATTATCAAAATGTCATAAAAATGATATTTATGAATGGGAAATACCTAATATGGCTGCAATGCTCAATGACTTTCTTACTGAAAAAACGGCCTTGTATTTTCTTAAAAAAATTGAAAGATTTGTACATAAGATAAGCTGACAATAGAGGTATTAAGATTGCTCTAATTCTTGAGTCCTTTGGCAATTTTCACCGAAATAATCAACGAGTAAAAGAATCGTGACATAGCCGAGTTAGAATTAAGCAGTAGCTAGGTAAAACTTGAAATACTGTTCTATTTGGTATTTAAGCTATATTCTCTATACCTTTGAGCGTACTGATCCAATATTTCATTTATCATTGTTTGATACTTTACATTATTTTTTTTTGCACATTTTTTAAAGAAATCAATACTATTACTATTCAAAGAAATTGTAACTTTTACTTTTTCGGTTTTTTTGATCAATCTATCAGGCGGAGGTAGAAAATCCTCAACTACTATTCCCGTGTTTATAACATTACTGATTTCTGATGGAGCTTCGCTATATACTATTTTCTTGTTCATATTTTTGTTTCCCTTCTCGCCAATATCCAGCTCCAATAATTCGAATAGTATCTTTTCTTATTGTAAACCGGACGGTTGCTATACCATTCCCTGTATCACCTATACAGAAAAATCTTTCTTCATCATTTGAATGTTTTTCATCTCTAATTAATATCCTCTTTTCATCAAAAAAAGCATTTTGAGCTTCGCTAAATGAAATTTTGTGCTTTTTAAGATTTAGGATATTCTTCTTATCATCCCATTCAAACTTCATATGTATATAATATACATACTCTTATACATATTGTCAATATTTTCTAAACCTATTTATAATTTTGGTAATATTTCCAATTGCTCTCTAAATTTTAATCTTTTAAAATCAACCTTTTTACTCATATTAGTATAAACTAATTACTTATATTATATTGATATATGCATAGATTTTTTTGCCCCAAAGGCGCCCCCCCCCAACATTACCTATCTAGGTCTTGTTTAATACTAATGTAGAGTAATTTTTTCTGTTTTGGAAAATAGTCTAATACTGTATAATTATGGACAAATTTCCGGCAGGTTTCAGCTCATACCTAAGACTTCCAAGGAACTGTATCCCTCAATTATCCTCAATAATAACCGCTTTACAAGAATTCCTTGCTTTCTTCTTTTCCATAATTAATTCCTTTACAAAATCGATCCAAGCTGATGTATCTGCTGCAATCCAGTATCAAGCTTCATCTGCGTCCATCTGCGCAATCTGGGATTCTTCCTCTTCGCGCCTCATCTGCGGGAAATACAAAAACTCATACGCAAGCGGACTGTGAAAACCGAGTTTTTGCGCAAGATTGACCGAATCACTATTCTCCTGGTCGCAGCTCCAAGTCGGGGTTAAACCTCTTTTACAAGCCTCATCGATTACCCGTAAACATACTGCAGATGCATACCCCTTTCTTCTTTTACTCTCAGCGGTTATGACGCCCAGCTCTGTATAGGTATCTGCAGCAAAGGTAGCATAACATTCACAGCTAACCTCTTCACCCTCCACAACGCAGAAACCGAAAGTCTTACTCAGGAAGTTTTCCTTTGTGGTATATGCTAAAAGCTGTATATCCTTCCATTCGCATTTTTCAAACAAACCGCTGTCGATTAGTCTGATATCAGCCTGTATTTCTTTTCGCTTAACTTCATGCCTTTCAATAAACTCAATCCTCGGAATTGCAATCTCCAAGCCCTTTACAGGTTTTTGCGGTACCTCCAAAGGATTCCAGACTACTTGAAGATATTCTGTTTTGCAGATTTCCTGTATCATTTCTTCAACCCAGCTGATATCAGCATTGTCACTCACAAATGTCCAGTTGAAAAAACTTAAAACGCAGATTGCCGTCACCGGAGCGCTCAAATTATCAACATAGGTAATACCAGGAATATAGCCGTAAAGGTAACTCCATAGAGCCGGATTATTGGGCTGCCGCTTTTTAAATAAGCCTTTTATCAGGTCTTTGCTTTCTTCGGGCAATTGTAAAAGCATAGCAGCTCCTTGAAGGTTTGAGTATTGTACTGCATAGTATCAGCAGATTTTAAACTGTAGCATTAAATTGTTTAGAAGACAAGAAATTTTTTCGAGGATAAAAACTCTTCCCAGTCGGAAGAGTTCCAATAGGATTAGTCTGCATTGTATTCTCTTTTTACTTGACGCTCTATACACTATCCGCATATAATTTCCGGCAGGAAATATTATGAAAAACCAAGGCAGGATAATCTGCCGCATTCTTTTAATAGTCTTTTTTGCATCAGTTTTATTAAGTTGTGTTACAAAACCTGATATTAAAGATTACCAGGGTATAGAAAAAGAGTATGCTCTTGATAAACTGGAAAACCACAAAACAGCCAATACAGTGAAGCTTCTTTTAAATTGGTTTCTTTGGGGCGGGTATTTTGGGTGGATTCCTTCAATAATTGATACTATAAATTACATTTCATACGAAGCAGATTTCAATTACATTGAAAGACAAATAACTGAGCAATAGCAAAAAAGGTATTCCGGAGAAACGATGACTCTTAAATTTGCAACACGTATAGCTTTAATCTCAAGCATAGTACTAATTCTTATTGAGTTTTTTTACATTATAATTGGATACATATCAATCCCCGTACTTTTTTCTTTACTTCGAATATTGCGGTTAGCTGCATGTGCCGGTAACGTTATATTCTTTTATGTACTTTTAAAGAAGCAAAATGAGCAATAATCTCTATGACATCCTTGAAATTAAAGGGGAAGAAACACCGGATTTTAAAACTTGCTCAACATCCAATGAAGGCAAAACACTCTTAAAAGGATTTGGAATCTGTCTTGCTGTCGACGCATTGATGATCATAGTCTTAGCAGTCTCTCTTTCCGGCTGGGATCGTTTATGGGCGATCATAGCACCGCTTTTGTTTACAGCCGTCTTCATCTTAGTATTTCTAACTGCAAGAGCAGTTATCTGCTTTAAACGGCAGCATTGGAAGGCGTTCTTTATATATACGCTGATATTATTACTGCTGCTGACTCTACTTGATTATATGTTAATGTCTCTTAACGCCCCCTATTTCTCCTAGCTTCCCTGCTCTACCCTAACATCTGTGTTCATCCTGTCCATCTGTGGTTAAATTCGTCTCTACTGTTTTCTTTCCAGTTATTTCATCAATAATACTGACTATGAATAAAACCAAAACGCAGAAAAGCATAATCATAATGTCCGCAAAAATGATGTTTTTAAGATGCCGGTTATTTATGTAAATACAGCGTATGTTTATTTGAACTGCAATAAACGGAACAATTACAGACTTAAAGTATAAATACATTCCATACATACTATTCGGCTTAAAAGAACTTCCTTTTTCAACAGTACTTCTTGGTACCGCATTTTCTAATAAATACGATTCTATAATATCCTGTTCTTTTATTGAAACATAGTGCTTTCTCCCATGATAAAACAGACATAGATTATTATTGGATTTGCAGAACAATGTATACGTTCCTTTATGATTTTTTGAATACCACACAACATCTTGTAAGTTTATACAAAGATTTTTGCTCAAAAATTTCAGATACAACGCACCGTTTTCAAAGAATACTTTTTTCGGAATAACTTCCGTTATCAATAAATCTGGAAAGCAAAATCCGGAAACAAAAAACGACACTATTTTAACTATCAAATTATCAGCAAAAAATCCAAAAAAGACGAAAATCGAACATACACTAATTAAAAATATACTGTTGATTATTTTCTTTATTGTACTGCTGCATAACGAAAGCTGCTGCATTTATTACTCTCCATACTACAAAACTTTTTACCTAAAAAGAATCCTGTGAATTCTTTCTCCTAATATATAATCCTGAAATAATATAAATTATCCAATATACAAAACATACAGCTGATATCAGCAGGCACGTAAAACCGGCTTCTGTATATGCTGTTTTAATCTGATACGAGTAAAACACAATAAAAATTAAATTTGCAGCCGTAAGAATAATATGTTCAATTACTGCTCTCGAATTTGTTTTTCTAATACATCTGATATTATTTTCATTGAGCCAGTTTATCAGTATTGACTGCACTTTTACAGAAAACGTTTTATGTTTTCCATTGAGGAGATTCAAAGTTAAGTTATGTGAAGACGAGACACTCCGGCTGAAAGACGGAAAAGTATTATTTACACTATAGCCGGTAATATCAGGTAGTCTAATCGGTGTATCATGTAAGGGACTAACTTTTTCACCCTTGTATTCTAAATATATATAAGGCTTCTCAAAAAAAACGACTCTGGAGTAATCTCTACCAATATAGCTTGTTAAAATTACAATAGGAAGGAAGAATGACCTCAAGGAAAAGCTGTCATGTGAGAAAATCAGCCGCAGTAGAAAGTCTGCCAGAAAAAACCACATCAGAAAATAATATATGTCCCTGAATATCATTCTCGTATCAACACTTTTAGTAAGTTTCATAATCTTTTTCTCCTCGATTAACTCAATAATTATACATGCTGCCTTGTATACCGTCAAACATTTTTCTATAAGGAAGAAAAGCTTGACGGAAGGTATAATGGGTATATAATATGCTCATATGAATTACAGAAAGCTTGGTAAAACAAATTTAATGGTCAGCGAAATCGGATTCGGCGGTGAATGGCTCGAACGTCATCCTTATGAACAAAGCGTTGAATTGATCAAATATGCTTCCTCTAAAGGCATCAATATTCTTGACTGCTGGATGGCCGATCCCAAATCCCGATCAATTATAGGAGACGGAATAAAGGGGAACCGCGAAAACTGGTTTATTCAGGGACATATTGGTTCAACGTGGAAAGACGGCCAGTATAACAGAACCCGCGATATGAATTACGTTGTTCCAGCTTTTGAAGATTTACTTGAGAGGCTTCAGACAGATTATATTGATTTAGGAATGATTCACTTTGTTGATTCAGAAGAAGAATGGGACCAGATCCAGAATTCAGATTTCCTGAAATTCATTTTTGAGCAGAAGGAAAAAGGAACTGTTAAGCATATTGGAATGAGTTCCCATAATCCTAAAGTCGCCATTAAAGCAGCCCTAACTGATTACATAGAAATGATACTTTTCAGCATTAATCCTGCTTTCGACATGCTTCCTCCCAGTGAAGATATTAATACGCTCTTTGCCGACAAATTTGATGAAAACCTCAAAGGGATAGATCCTGAGCGGGCTTTGTTCTATAAAACCTGTGAAGAAAACAATGTCGGTATAACCGTTATGAAAGGATACGCCGGAGGCCGTTTGTTTGATGCTTCCCGCTCACCGTTCGGCACAGCCCTTACTCCGGTTCAGTGTATTCATTACGCGCTTACCCGTCCGGCGGCAGCTTCCATTGTCTGCGGATACGACACTAAAGAACAGATAGACGAGGCTTTATTATATGAAACCGCAGCGGAAGAAGAAAAGGATTATGCATCGGTCATAGCATCTGCTCCGCTTCATTCATATAAGGGGCAGTGTACGTATTGCGGTCACTGTAAACCCTGCCCTGTGAATATTGATATTGCCATGGTCAATAAATATTACGATTTAGCTGTCATGCAGAATACAGTCCCCGATTCCATAAAATCGCATTATGAGCTTTTAGAACACCATGCATCAGAATGTATTGACTGCAAAGCCTGTGAAAGCCGCTGTCCGTTTGAAGTTGCAATTTCTCAAAGGATGAAAAAGAGCGCAAAACTTTTCGGTATGTAGGGAAGGCGCGCTACTCGATCAATAATAAAAACTTACTAAGCACTTCTTCAATAATCTCACTGGAGCTTTTCTCAATATATTCAATATTTCTTTGTGTCCAGTCCAAACTTTTTACTTGATCGCTTAAAATACATCCGCTTATTTTTACTCCATTTAGTTTTACTTCAAACGGATACCCTTTTTCTTTACTTGTAATTGGACAGAATACCGCCAATCCTATTTTCTGGTTATAATTTTTTTTTGACAACACCACTGCAGGCCGCCTGCCTCTTTGTTCATGCCCTGATTGCGGAGTAAAATCCAGCCAGACAATATCGCCTTTTTCCGGTATGTAATTAGCTACCATTCTTCTTTCCCTATGGATGATCCTGTTTCTACCGCGTTATGAATATTTTTGTCAGTTACAAATGATAATAATTCCTCTAAGGTTTGTTTTTTAGGTGATATTACTATTCTTCCCTTCTCTTCTATTATTTCAACTGAACTTCCATTCTTTAGGTTAAACTCACGAGTAAAAACTGCTGGAATTCTAATTCCAAGACTGTTTCCCCATTTCTGTACTACAGTTTTCATATTTCTTCCTCCTGCAATTAAAGTATATACATAGTATATCCAAACGTCAACAGAACATTGTCTGCATGGGTTTAAAATGCAAAAACCCTCATTAAGAGGGTTTTTGTATCTGTTTAGCAGGAGTAGGACTTGCCTTCCAGTCGAAAACATCGTGTTTTCTTCTTCCAGGCCGCGCTCGATGTCTGCCGCGTGCATCCATGCACGCTCTTCCTCGCACCTGCTCGGGTATAAAGAAGAGCCAGGGATGGCGATTCTTTTTACTTTCGACCTTGCAGGGTTCCTTCTGGAAACCTGAAAAGAAAAGAAAACAGGACGTTTTCTTTCCTTAGCGATCAAGTCCTACTCCTGCTTTAAAAAATAAAAAACACAGAAACTGCGTTCTGTGTTTTATTTTTTAGCAGGAGTAGGACTTAAACCTGTTACCTGCAGTTAAACCTATACTATGTAAGAGAATAAAGCATTATATACCTGCTATGCCCACGTTATGCCCACGGTCTCACACTCTTTTTTATGATGTAAGAAAAGCATTTTTAAGAATATATGTATTTTCTCTTTGTTTCCCCATTGTTCATTCATTCACTAAATTATATCAATTACTGTATTTGAATTGATTACAGGGCTCCTGTATGCGTCTCAGGGCTATTTTTTTGCAGTACCATAAACACAAGTTCAATGTAATAAAGCCCACCCATTAGTCAATATTCGTTAATCACAAATAAACCCCGGGGCTTAGCCGGGGCTCATCTCTTATTTTTCACTAAAAAAAATGTCAAGTTTAATCAGGTTTTGAATAAAAAAGTTAGCAAAAGTTAACATCTCATCATTCTATTTTCACGGCCATCCATTCCCTAAGTTCCCGGGCTGCTGCAGGGTCTCCTGTACTTGCTTTTCTTGCAAGGCCTTCAAGTATAACCTCTAAGGCTTCCCGGGTATCCTCAAAATCTATACTCATCCCCTTACACGGAATAGGACGCCCTAAAACCTTTTTAACAGTTCCTAAAATCTTTTCTTGTGATATTTCTTTATCTTGCATAAATACAAACCTCCCTAACTCTTGCATCAAGTTCAGCCGTCAAATTATCTGCACAAGATATTTTATTATCTCCTGCAGCTTCCCGGATTGCTTTTCTGGTTCTTATTGCCTGTACACGCCCAAGTGCTTTCCGCCTTTCAAGTGTACCTATAAACCCGGCTGCTGTATCATAACCCAAGCTCTGCAGGCCGTAGGCTTTTAGAATATTATCAATATCCTTTGGACTTACTCCCCCGGTAACATCTAAAACAGGTATACGTCCTTTAGGTATATTAAAATAAAAATCCTGCCATCTTTGTACAAGCTCCATGTATAATTCACGGTCTGCAATATCCCAAGGGTTTAAAGATCTCCCTATTCTTTTCTTTAGGCCTTTTTTATATCTCAGCTCAATTCTTAAAAGTTCAGCCCCGGAATAGATTGCAGGCATTTCCCCGCCCTTTTCCTCAGTCTCAATTCTTTTATCATAACCCGTGAATGTCCTATCATTTTGAATGTATGATACTGTTTCAAGTTCTTTTTTCTGGTATGTTTGTTTTGTAAACCGGGGAATATTTCCCCAGCTTGCAAGATACATACAAGGCGGATTTTGTACCTGCAGCGTTGCACCTATTTCTATCTGGTATAGTTCAGCCTTTTTTAAATCCCAGCCTGTTTGATTTTCAAGTTTCCCCAGTGCATCACTAACAGCCCGCCGGGTTAATGGCATTACATTGTTTCCCTGCAAATACTTTGCTATGCTTCCAGTACAAAAAACACTATCAGAAAATTGTGTTACCCGTAAATTGTTCAAATACCCTTTGTAATAATTTTCAGCATACATTTTAATTTTCTGCAGCTCTGGTACTTTCTCACCGGGTATTCTAAAACTTATAGAGTCAATCATATTGGTATTGCCTGTACAGTTTCTGTATCTAACATAACATTAATTAAACATAACATTATTACTAGGAATACATTCACGGACTGCACCTGTAAGGTATTGCTTATATAATTCCTCAGCATTGCCTAAATTCTCAAATACCATTATCATCATATCTGATTCTGTTTTACGGATTAGTATCTTATCCCGGTTATTGTTTATTTCCCCATAAGCAAGGCCGGGATTTTTTATTTTAGGCTCAAATACCCCGCTTGCATTATTAGTTAAAATGGTTTTCCCGTTCTTTATCAATGGTCTTTGTTTATTCCATCTCAGATAATATTCCGGGGCTCCCGGTTTCCTCTCTTTGTTTTGTTGCTTTCCAAAGTAAATTGATTTTACTCCCTTTGCACTAACAAAGAATAAATCCGGTTGCTCTTTGCCTTCATGTCTTAAATAATCCCAGCGGGTTCCAACACTTCCATCTTTTTTTATATGCCGGTTGTAATAATAAATTGATACAGGGTAAAAAAGTTCTTTACTCATGCCCGCCCCCTGTTCAATATAGATTCCGCTTGCTCCTGCAGTTCATACTCTGCAGCCTGCCGGTTTCTAAAACAGAAGTTTTTAAGGTCATCAAGAGAAAATAAAATCTTCCCTCCCTCTGGTTTAAAGAATGGGATTTTCTTCAAGTGGATTAGTTTATAAACATAGGCTACTGAAAACCCTGTGTACTCTGCCGCCTGTTCTACTGTTAACGGCTTGTCAAAAATTGTGTTATTCATTGAATAACCTCCTAAAAGTTTTTAGTTTGCAAGGCTTTACACCTGCAATCTTTATAACCCAAGGATAGTTATTCTTTTACTTTAAGTGCCCGTATTGATTCAGGAATTATTCAGGGTTTTTCTTTATTCCCCGGATTCTGGTTTCATTTCCCGGATTTTAAGCTGTAAAGCCTGTATTGTTTGATCTGGAGATATATCATTTTGATTTGTGGTTTTATTTTCTAGAAAATCAGGTGACAAAGGTTTCCCGTATTTATTATTAAAATGCTTAGAAAACTCCCGCCCGCTTATTGTTATAAAGCCCGCATTTAATAAGTCTTTATATATACGTGCAAGGTCTGCAGTTTTTCCCTTCCAAATTATTTTAGGTATACTTGTTTCCGGGGCTTGCTCTGGTTCTTGTATGTCTCTTGTTGCTCTAAGTAGTTTTAGATTCTGTATTATTCTATGTATTTTAAACTCAAGTGTATTTTTCATATGGAATAGTTCTTCCCATGTTTCTTTATCAACACTATACCAATTATCTATACACTTAGACTTATATGTTGCATACAAAATAAAATATTCTTGCATTGCTTTTATAAGATTTTCATTTTTTTCTATGCGTTTTATATATTCTAGGAAATATTCATCATCAAGCTCATTTATTATGTTATATTTTTCTTCTTCTAAATCCCTATATCTTAAATACTCACACCGTAAGTTTAGATGTTGATTATCAATACCTTGTTCATCACGGTCTACCCAATCGCTATAATCCAACACAGTTTCTTCATCACTCATCTTTCACCCCCTGCCCGGGTCAGATCAATTCCGGGTAATGCGTTAACGGCTTCCCGTCTCAGCTTGTCTGTTGCCTTTGTGTAAACTGCCGTTGTACTTGTTTTTGTATGTCCTAAGAGTTTAGAAACAGTAAAGAAGTCTGCCCCGTTTTCAAGGGTCAATGTTGCAAAGGTATGCCGGGCTGTATGCCATCCTATAGGCTTTTCAATCTCTGCAAGCTCTGCAGCCCGCTTCAAATAATGATTAGTATTAGTCAATGATTCTGCAATTACCGGGAATACATAGGCATCATACTTGTGTATTGTTTTATCATTTATTATTTCCCAAGCCGTAGGATTCAGGGGAATATATACAAAGTTCTTTGTTTTCTGTTGGCGTTTCTTAATCTGTAAGGGTTCCCGTTCAATATCTCCCCAAGTTAATGATTTCAAATCAGATATTCT
>JAKJFV010000299.1:2513-2782 GCA_022704725.1 Spirochaetota bacterium | reverse complement strand
TTACTATAACAGAAAAAGGCTACAGCTTAAAAAATGCTCAGGGTTGTTTTTCTGCTGATGTCGAGCACGATTTTGAGAATGGACCTGCCCGGCCGAAAAATATCATGGCAAAACTTGCATCTCTTTGTTTGCTCCGTTTTAATAAAGGGGCTCATCCTCTTGCTTTAGTAAGCATGGATAATTGTTCTCACAACGGCACAAAATTGTTTGAAGCAGTTCACGCCATTGCTGAAAAATGGATTGAAAACGGATTTTGTCCGAAAAGTTTT
>JAKJFV010000299.1:0-2435 GCA_022704725.1 Spirochaetota bacterium | reverse complement strand
ATGACGATGTAAAAGCGCAGCTTGAAAGAGACGGATTTGAAGACACCGGTATTATTATTACCGATAAAAACACCTATACAGCGCCCTTTGTTAATGCAGAAGAAGCTCAGTATTTGGTAATTGAAGATGCCTTTCCCAACGGAAGACCTCCTCTTGATAAGGGCGGTGTAATTTTTACCAACCGCGATACAGTGGACAAGGTCGAACGGATGAAGGTCTGCACTTGTTTAAATCCCCTCCATACATCTCTTGCGGTTTACGGCTGCCTTTTGGGATATACTTCGATTCACAAGGAAATGCACGACAAAGAGCTTACTTCGCTTATTCATAAGATTGGGTATGACGAAGGGCTTCCTGTGGTAGTTAATCCCGGAATAATTAAGCCTGAAGATTTTATACATGAGGTAATTACGGTCCGGCTTCCTAATCCCTTTATGCCTGACACTCCTCAAAGAATTGCATGTGATACATCTCAAAAGCTTCCTATCCGTTTCGGGCAGACAATAAAAGCCTATATGAATAGCGTCGATTTAGATGCAAAATCTTTATTTTTTATACCGCTTGTGTTTGCCGGCTGGCTGCGTTACCTTATGGGGCTTGATGATCAGGGTGTATCCTTTACACCAAGTCCGGATCCTCTGTTAGCTGAAGTTCAGAAATTTACGGCCGGAATTTCACTTGGTGATACGGGGCCTTTCCATGATAAACTTAAGGGGCTTCTTTCTGATGAAAAAATATTCGGTGTCAACTTGTATGATGCCGGATTGGGTGAAAAAATAGAATCTTTATTTACAGAACTTATTGCAGGAAAAGGGGCTGTAAGAAATACCTTGGTAAAATATCTTTCATAAAGAAGAATATTTGTGCAAAAAAGGCATGTGTATACGGATTACTGAATTGTTTCCGTGTATTCATGCCTTTTTCATTATTTTATGTGCAGTTTTAAGGATTAAGATTAGTCACCTGCTAAGGCTTTATCGTAATCCTTATATAAAAATCTTCTAATTTTCTTTGTAGCTGTCATTTCAAACTCTGTTTTTCTTATACCCCAGCTTGCTAATTTCTTAAATGAAATGAGTGTTTTATTAACTCTAACTGCATACTCATCAATTAAAGACGCAACAAAGGAGTCATCTTCGGCCTTTTCTCCGTAGGTGTTTTTTAAATAATCATAGTCCGGAACAAAAATAGCAGCAATTTCTTCTCCCTTTGCGCCTTTTCGCGGCAGTACAAGAACCTGTGACAGTATAGGATTTCCTGCAAAATACGATTCTATTTCTTCCGGGTAAATGTTTTTCCCGCCTGCTGTAACGATGAGGTTTTTAAGCCTTCCGGTAATAAAAAGAAAACCGTCATCATCAAGGTAGCCCAGATCTCCTGTTTTTAAGAATCCGTCCAGCGTAAAAACTTCTTTTGTTGCTTCGGGATTATTATAATAGCCGAGCATAAGAGACGGGGATTTAACTGCAATTTCGCCTATACCGTCGCTTCCCTTGTCGAGAATTTTCAATTCTGTATATTTGACGACGAGACCAGCAGCTTTATTGTTTTTATATTTTATTGTATTAGTGGTAATTAAAGGTCCGTTCTCGCTCATGCCGTAACCCTGAACAATATTAAAACCAAGGTCATCAAAAAAATCTGCTGTTTTAGAATCCAAGGCTCCGCCGCCTGCTACGAGAAGGCGTATGCTTCCCAGTCCTGCCTGTTTTCTTATACCGGCGAGGAGAGCCTCTCCTGCAGCGTGATTTTTAAACACATTGCGAAAAAAACGAGAAATACCGCACAGTGTCGAAACGAGTGTATGTACTATAGCTCCCTTTGCTTTAAATCCCTGGCGCAGCCCTCCCATGAGCTTATCGTAAAGAATAGGAACGGCTATAACTATAGTTCCTCCTGAATCTCTGGTGTCGTCAATTATTACCTTACCGACAACTTTTTCGCAAATAGTTAAACTTGCTCCAACCGTTAAGGGTGATAAAAATGCGCATGTGGTGGGATACGTGTGATGAAGGGGAAGGACGCCCATGAAAACATCTTTTTCTGTTATGGGAAGCGACATAATAGAGGCATTTATATTTGCAATTATTCCGTAATGAGAAAGCGTTACACCTTTTGCAACTCCGGTTGTCCCGGATGTAAAAATAATTGAAGCTGCGTGATCTTTACCGAGAGAGGATGCTAAGGGGAGAATTTCCGTATCTTCGACTGAAAGTTTGCCCTTTTCTACAAAGGATTCGAAATCATTGTCAAAAACAGGAGTAAAGGTAATTGAGGGACAAGCTTCTTTTAGCATATCTGCTGTATCTGCTTTTTTTTGCCCAAGAATAATACCGCTCACCTGTGCCATCGAAAGAATTGAGGCCGCATCTTCGGCAGGAAGATTAAAATCTATCGGCACTGCTATACAGCCGGCAAACACAATGCCCAGCCAG
>JAKJFV010000298.1 GCA_022704725.1 Spirochaetota bacterium | reverse complement strand
GAAAACGTCTTCTATTTACTTCCCATTGTCCTATTCCCTGCTGCCAGCCGTCATCAATTTGAAAGACAGCCTCATTGCCTTCATCAAAAAAACGCAAACGTAAAAAATTATTTGTGCTTACAAGGGACTGACAATTTTCAAGGATAACCGACTCATCAATGGTGTTATAAAAATTATACCAGGATTCCCATCCTCCGCACATAAACCGCCTTTTTTGTTTAGCGGCTTTTGGATCTAAAAATGCAATTTTATCGAAGCGCTTTTTTTGGTCTCCGGAATTATACAGTTCTTTTAGGACATCTTTGAGTTCAAACCAGCAGCCGCAGACAAAAAAGGTTAATTCTGCTGCAAGCTCATCCTGTGCCCATGTTTTTCCCATTGCATATACTTCACAGGCAATGGTTCTTTTCTTTTGATTGAGGTGATACTGTACCGGCGGTGTTTTAACGCCGGTAGAAGCAATGACAAAAAAAATAGAACCCCATCTAAGATAGATAATAAATTGACCGGTGAGTGAATTTTTATGATGAACCGAATGGGGGCATTCATAGTTATTTTTTAAAAGCGGAATAAGACTGCGGTAAGGAGGATAATTCTTTCCAGGAGGGAGCTCCCACCCCGGTGACCATGACTGCCACCCGGTTCCCTGAAAAAAGTAATTATTCTGAGCCATAACAGAATATGCATTTGACGCATCAGAGGTGTTAATTCCAAGTTCCTGTAACACCGTATCTATGGTAAAAAAATCTATGAGCCTGTGCTGTGTATCTGCATAGGATCCGGTATCGCTGCGTCCGTCAAAACGGTACCGTGCTTTGAGAATTTTTACACCAAAAAAGCCCGCCGATTATGGCGGGCTGGAGTTAACTAAGTAAATCCTACTCTAGTTCTAAATACAGTTCCGGAGCCGGCAGAACGAGTGTGTTGGAGAAATCGAGTTGTGCAACTTCGCTTGCGTTCCCAAGATTGTCTACTGCATACACACGAAGATCGTGATCGCCCCTAAAGGGTATTTGTGTTTCAAGTTCATAACGGGCAAAATCTGAACCGTTAAGGGAAACATAAATTTCTTTTACACCGGAGAGATTGTCAGTTGCCTGAATAGAAAATGATGCATTTGGATCGACATAGAGATTTCCGTCAATCTGCATTGGTTTTGGATTAATAACTGCAATTAGTTCCGGGGCTGTGTTGTCTAAATAAGCATATGCGCCCATTACATCGGATGCATTTCCTACATAGTCAACAAGGTAGCCTTCAATGTAGTATTCACCGTCATCAACATCATACAGTGAGAGAAATCCTTCTTCTGCAAAATCCTTATATTCTTCATCGTTTATTCTTACATAAATGTGTTCTGTTCCGGAATAAGAGTCTTCCCCGTATACAAGGAATCCGGTATTGCTTGAAAAATAAAAAGAACCCTGAGCATCATAGTATGACGGGCCATCTGTAAGGTATTTTAATACAGGAGCAGAACCGTCAACGACTGCTGTATAGGTTTGAAGGTTTGCAACTTTACCAAAGGCATCCTGTGTTGCATAGGAAAACCATACCTGACCTTCAGACGTGAGTGCTATTGGTCCTTCATAGGGCAGTGCTTCTGAAAAATTATGAGTATAAAAAATAATACCTGATTCAGGCTGCATGTCTGCGCTTTCAAGACGAATTTTTGTTCCCATTGGGACGTAATCGATATTTCCATCATTCCAGACCTTTTTTTCGGGGCCCTGGGCCAGTACAGCTGATATTGCAATTATGGAAAAAACAAAAAGTAACACTAATTTTTTCATTAGAAAACCTCCGTTAACTTATACCTACTATTATACATGTTAATTATCTTTTGTCACTCATTTTTTCCGGAAAAAGGAGCTAAGAAGCTCACGCAAAGACGCGAAGAATAATCGCAGAACACGCAGACCGCTTCGCGGGCACAGATGAGGCGTAAGCTGGCGTAACGCCGATACTTGCCTTTGTGCCCCATAGTTCCCGAAGGGAACACAAGGAAGTTAGGGCAGAGCTGAGGAAAGATGAAGAATTATTACCACAGATGAACACAGCGCCTTAAGCTCTGACGAGCTTCGGCGACACAGATGTTAGGGTAAAACATAAGAAGTATAAGAACAAACAAGCATAAAGCATTCAAAAAAGTTATCTGTGTGTTCACTAAGCTCGCAGAGAGCTTAGTGAACCTGTGGTTCTTCTATTATTCATTGGAATTAATCACATAGAAACAGGTTTGGAAATACGAATAAGCACATGGACTATTTCAATATGCTCATTGTTATTCCCAGCTTGTTTTACTGCGGGCATTAGAAAATTTGAAAGGAAGAACCACAGAGGCACACCGATTATAGGGTAGAGCTGAGGAAAGATGAAGATCGGCATGGATGCTGCCGGAGCTGGTTATTATGACTGACGAGTTTTGCGAAGCGAAACTCGGTGAGGCAGCGTTATATGGATGTAACGCTGCCGACGCTATCTGCGGCATCTGCGGATAATTTCTTACACAGTTATACTAATAGCCCTTATTCGAAATATGTCTTTGCATTCGTAAACGATATGCCCTTTACAATTGCATAGAGCCTTTCTTTATCATACGGATACTCCCCGTTCTCTACCCATCCTCCAATGATATTGCACATGATGCGGCGGAAGTATTCGTGCCTCGGGTATGATAAGAAACTCCGGCTGTCTGTGAGCATGCCGACAAAGGCGCTTAGAAGACCGAGGTTTCCTAAAACTTTCATCTGCTCGCTCATGCCGTCTCGGTGATCGCAAAACCACCATGCAG
>JAKJFV010000297.1 GCA_022704725.1 Spirochaetota bacterium | reverse complement strand
TCATTGAAGCGTTTGAAAAGCAAAGCGGCTACACGCTCACCTTTGAACTGCATGAGACAGAACCTGTCCCCCGTCTCCGACCGATACAAAGGTGAGCGTGTAGCCGCTTTGCTTTTCAAACGCTTCAATGAGCGCCGGCCCCGGTCCCCATTCAGATATAAAAGAATCATACGTGTATACGACAACTTCTTTTAAACGCTCGGGAGATGCTTTTGATGATCTGCTGCATCCTGAAAAAAAGAAAACAGCAGCCAGTGAGAATAATAGAACTGTAATGATTGTAGTACGAAGTGACTTCATTACTTTCCTCCGCCGGTATTATCCGGATCAGGTTCAGAACACCATACGGTGCTCAGCGGGTATAATCTCAGAGAAAGCTGCTGTAAAGCACACTTTCACACCCCGGTAAATCGAAGAGCATACTACCATCAGAATCGAAAAGAATCAAGTAGAGAATTACAACAAATGACAGTATATGTAAAGAATTGACAAGTATGATGTCTAGGTTTATTCTATTAGGAATAATGCTTTGTATAAAAAAGGACGGGAGAAATGTTCGAAATTCAATCAGTTTCAAAATCCTATGCTAAATCTGCAGTTAAAGCAGTAGAAGATCTTTCATTAACAATTAATGACGGTGAAATTTTCGGTTTTCTGGGCCCAAACGGAGCAGGAAAAACAACTACCATAAAGCTTCTTACCGGCATCTTGTCGCCGGATTCAGGAAGCATCGCTATTGACGGAATTTCGCTAAAAGATGCGCCGATGGATGCAAAACGCAGATTTTCATTTGTACCGGATACTCCGGAAATGTTTTCAAAACTTAAGGCAAGCGAATATCTTAACTTTATTGGCGATGTGTACGGCACCCCGGTGGAAGACAGAAAAAACAGAATTGAATTCTACAGCCGAATATTCGAAATATCAGATGTTTTGAACAATAAAATATCCAGTTTTTCACACGGCATGAAGCAGAAACTCTTTTTAACAGCAAGTTTAATTTCAGACCCTCAAAACTGGCTGCTTGATGAACCGATGGTAGGACTTGACCCCGAAGCAGCCTTTAATATTAAGGAGCTTATGAGATCAAGGGCTAAAGAAGGCAAAACCATATTTTTTTCCACCCATGTAATGGAAGTTGCAGAAAAGCTCTGCGACAGAATCGGTATTATTAAAAAAGGCAGGCTTATCTTTATAGGCACCATGGAAGAATTAAAAAAGAAAGACAGCTCAAAGAGTCTTGAGGAAATTTTCCTAGAACTTGTCGAAGCTAAATCTTCTGTAAAAACAGTGCAGGAGTAGTACATGAAAATTACCCTCCACCTTTTAAAACTGTTTTTGGATAACAGATTTTCTCTTAAAGATTTTTTGGAAAACTTCCGCAAGGGAGGAAAAGAAGCCGGCAAAAACATTGCCTATATAGCGCTTTTTATTTATGTTGCCGTAGTATTCGGCGGTATGCTTTTTTTCTATGTAACAACGATGTACGGAACATTTAAAGACGCAGGCCTGCAAAGCTTTGTTCTCCTGCTGCTGTCGATCAGTGCAACCTTTATAACCCTTATGTTCGGCTTTCTTCAGGCCTTAAGCATGTATGTGACTAATTCCACCGAAGAAAATCTTCTAGCCCTTCCGCTTACGCCCAGGTCCCTTTTTGCTGCAAAATTTCTGCAGATCTATGTACTCGAACTTTTACTGGGAGCTGCGATTCTCCTTTTTGGTACCGGCATCTACGGATTCTACGAGGGACTGCTCACTTCTCCTGTGTTTTATATTACGGCAATAACCGGTTCTCTTACATTGCCCCTAATTCCCATAACCATAACGTTTATACTTCTTGTTGCAATTTTCAGTCTCGGCAAAAGTGCTCTCAACAAAAAAGTACTGACATTTATAAGCACAGTCATTCTTATCGGGGTGATGCTCGGATTTAACTTCTTTTATCAGCGGTCGCTCCAGAACCTGAACGACAGCTCATACATCCTTGAACTTTATGAGTCAGGCGGATTCGGCATTGTTAAAAAAATTGCAGCATTTTATCCGCCCTCTCAATGGTACGTTAGTGCAATAACAGGAAATAATGCAGCGTCTTTAATTCCTGTAGTGTTACTGCTCACAATTCCCTCCCTGTTTGCCTATTTGTGTATTGTTGGTCTTTCTAAACCCTATGTAAAAAGCATTATTGGTTTTAATGAAGAATCTTCCAAAAAAATGAATAAGGAAGAAGCACAGGAATTTCTTTCAACTGATATTAAATCGACCCCGCTTTTTTGGGCAGTATTTAAGCGCGACATTCTTACGGTCCTTAAAGAACCCTCTTTTTTCTTTAACGGCCCCTTTGTTATCATCCTCCTGCCCGTAGTAATGATAATATCAGTATTGGGAACGCTTCCAAAAGAGGGCCTTGACGGATTAAGAAATGTATTGAGAAATTTCGGAACAGCAGACTTTACGAAAAGCCAGCTTGATCTAATGTTTTTTGTTATTACCGGGGTTCTTTCGACATTGATTGTATTTATGGGAACATCGACAAGCATCAGCGCAACGGCCTTTTCACGCGAAGGAAAAGGACTGGCGGTGCTCAAAGCGCTCCCTATTCCTGTTAAAACCCTCATAACAGCAAAAATAGGCCACGCAATGCTCTATGCAGTTTTTGCCCTCCTGCTGATGGGCATTCCTGCTGCAGTCCTGTTGCAATTTGAAGAGCTTCATCTTTCAAGTACAAATATTATACTCATAATGAGCTGCACGGTACTTCTTTCCATGTCGCTGTGTTTTTTGATGCATCTTTTAGA
>JAKJFV010000296.1 GCA_022704725.1 Spirochaetota bacterium | reverse complement strand
ATAATTACCGTGAAAAAACTGAGGTAAAAAAACCTGCAGGAGATACTTCTTCATTGCCTAAACGAAGATGGGAAGTGTCTCCCATGACCTGTGTTCGAAAGGCCGATTCTCCTAAACTTCGTTCTTCTGAGCAGAGAATGGTAAGAGAGGAGGGCGGCATAAAAAAATTCTGCAGCACTACAAGGGGCGAAATATTCATCATATGCGCCATGAGAATTGCTGTTATACCAAAGTGGCAGAAAAAAACGAGAATCCTGTCTTTGTCTTCGTCCATTATTTTGTGTTTTGTGGTGTAGTATCCCTTTTCTCTTTTATAACCATACTTTTCGAGAAACTCGTCAAATGAAGTTTGTACCGCTTTGGTTTTTCCTTCTATGTCTGCTTCCTTCATTATATGAGTTGTATACCAGAGTTCAGGGTCGTAATAGTTTTTTTCTTTTGTCCAGTAGGACGGATAAAAATCCCATGGGCCGTGCATTATGTTTTGCTCAGGATGATATACGGGGTGATGAAACTCTTTAAGCCATGGAAGTAAAACAGGAGTAATTTTGAGTTTTTCAAGACAAACCCGGGCTGTGTCCTGTGCTCTTCCAAGAGGAGAGACAAAGTATTCCGCCTTAGGCCATGTTTTAATCCTTTGGGCAAGAAGTTCTGCTTCTTTCCAGCCTTTATGAGTAAGACTGTCAATCTCGTAATTTGGATCTCCATGGCGTATAAAAATTAATTTCATGAGTTTCTGCCTTATTTTCAGCTTAATTGTTTTCTCTTATTGAGTTCAGCCTGTTTTAATTGTATCATAAAAGAATTAACATGAGTAGTATAACTACGTAAGGATTCTTTACATGGAAGCAGCGGGAAATTCCCAGTTTACAAAAATGACGCAAAAACCTGTCGCATCGCTCGTTCTATCTTTGGCTGTACCGACTATTATAAGTATGCTTGTAACAGCCGTGTATAATACTGCAGATACATTCTTTGTCTCTCAAATAGGAACGAGTGCAAGCGCTGCTGTGGGAATAGTTTTTTCTGTAATGGCAATAATACAGGCTGTCGGTTTTACACTCGGGATGGGATGCGGTTCTCTTATTTCGCGAATGCTTGGAGCTAAGGATTCCGCCTCTGCTTCCATGTATGGTTCTACCTCTTTTTTTACGTCCTTAGTACTCGGCTCTCTGCTTGCAGCAGCAGGAATACTATGTATTGAACCTCTTGTGTACCTGCTCGGTGCAACAGAAACTATATACCCGTATGCAAAAGATTATATAACATACATTTTACTTGGTGCACCTCTTATGTGCGGTTCCTATGTTATGAATAATATTCTGCGCTCGGAGGGAAAGGCTGCGTTTTCCATGATAGGCTTAACAGCCGGCGGTTTTATAAATATTGCGCTTGACCCCCTCTTTATTTTCACCTTCAATTTAGGTACAAAAGGGGCTGCAATTGCAACTCTTATAAGTCAGTCAATAAGTTTTTCAATATTATTGTCTTTTTTTCTTAGAAAAAAAAGCATTGTCAGGTTATCTATACGGTTTGTCTCTAAAATTGTTCGGGACTATTATGACATTATTAAAACAGGACTGCCCTCGTTTATTCGGCAGGGGTTAGCAAGTGCGGCTGCGGTATTTTTAAATATTTCTGCTTCCGCCTTTGGAGATGCATCAGTAGCCGCTGTGTCAATTGTTGCACGGATTATCATGTTTGTTTCTGCCATAATGATAGGGCTCGGTCAGGGCTTTGTTCCTGTTTCCGGTTATAATTACGGGGCAATGCTCTACAGCCGGGTGAAGCGGGCTTTTTTCTTTACGGTTATGTGCGGGACGGTATTTTTATCAGTCTCTGCCGTCCTTATTTTTATTGCAGCTCCCCTTATACTTTCTGTATTCAGAAATGACCCGGAGGTAATAAGTCTTGGAACCTCCGTTCTGCGCTTTCAATGTCTCGCTCTTCCTCTTCATGCATTTGTTATTGCTTCCAATATGCTTATGCAGTCAACCGGTCAGGCTTGGAAGGCAACGTTTTTATCGAGCACTAGGCAGGGATTGTTTTTTATTCCGCTAATTCTAATTCTTCCCGTTTTTTTTGGTATAGAAGGGATAAAAACCGCTCAGCTGTTTGCTGATCTTGCAGCTTTTATGACTGCGCTTCCTTTTTTGGTTTTTTTTCTAAAAAAGATGAATAGTTAAAAATATCCTTTACTATTGAAACATTTCTAAGTATAAAGAAGACGGCAAAAAAAAAGCGGAAAGCCGGTTAAGCCTTCCGCACTAGTAAACAAAATTTGTTTAGATCTTTGTAAGCCACAATCCGTGTAGATTGCAGTATTCATACGCTGCAAGTGCTTTTTCATTTTTCAAAAAGAAAACAGCCTGCGGCTCTTCTCCGGGGTTTAGACAGATTCTGTGTCCGCCCTTGTCTGTTTCGAGATAGATCCACTGTATGGAGTGTTCTGCTGTCATGGGGTGGGCAACAGAGCCTACTTTTACGGTAACAGTTGAGCCGTCAACAGTTACAACGGGGAGATGTTTTTCAGTACTTGCTTCTGTTGTGTTAGCTTTGAGCTCTGTCATGTTCTCTCCGCAGCATACTACAGGAACGCCGGAATCATGAATCATACCGATAATATTTCCGCAGTGTTTGCAGATATAAAACTTTTTCTCACACATTGTATCCTCCTTGGATTTTAAAAACTGATATTTATTTACGGTTTCCCGTACAGTTTTACTTATTCATTGTTATAGGTAATAAGAGTGCGTATAACAGCGGGTTCAAGCGCCTTGGTATAATTAAGAAAGGGCAA
>JAKJFV010000295.1 GCA_022704725.1 Spirochaetota bacterium | reverse complement strand
TGAGCCGAGAAGTATTACACCTGCAAGTGCTGACCACCCGCCAACAGAGTGAACAACTGTCGAACCTGCGAAATCCCACATGCCGAGAGACTGCAACCATCCACCTCCCCAAATCCAGTGACCTGTAACCGGGTAAAGAAACCCCACCAGGATAAAAGAAAATACTATAAATGAATGGAACTTGATCCTCTCCGCCACTGCTCCTGATACTATAGTAGCAGCAGTTCCTGCAAAAACAAGCTGGAAGAAAAACTTCGCCCACATCGGAACACCTGTCCAGCTTATGGCAGTGTAAGCGCCTTTGTATGCCTCACCGATTGCCGGGCTGTTATCAGCACCTGATGCAAAGAAAAGTCCTTCAAAACCGAAAAAAGAATTACCGTTCCCGAACATAAGCCCCCAGCCTATAATCCAGAATGAAATCGATGATATGGCAAAAACGATAAAGTTTTTAGCCAGAATATTTACCGTGTTTTTTGCACGGCATAAACCTGACTCAACCATAGCAAATCCAAGATTCATAAAAAATACCAGGAATGCCGTAAACAGCACCCATACAGTATCAACACCAACTGCCATACTGCTCTTTAATTCATCCAGTGCCGATTGTGTCACAGCAGCCGGTGCTGCATCTGCAGCATATAGACCAGCCGCTGTTATTATAACCATTAGCGCCGGTAAAAATACTTTGAATAGCTTTCTCATAAGCCCTCCGAAAGAATAATTAAATAATTTTAAATCCCGCATGCTGATTGTTAATGCAGAATGCGTGCCAACACTCCCGGAGCTTCACCATATTCCCGTTTGTTAACATGAACTTAACAAATCCGACAAAAACCACTTAACTTCAATTGATGATATTTTTTATTTTAACATACTTGAAATAATAAGATACCCGAGCGGGATATCATCATTAAAAAGTTCAAACTCCTGCCATTACAAATTTGTAGTTTTACAGAAACAAAAATACAGTTTTGTTGTAGAAATGAATTAAAGCTAAACATGAATCTCCATGCCTGATGTTTTAATATGTATATTATTACTTGACAACAGCCATAAACACCACTTTATTAAAAAGCAAGTACACATTGAGGAGATCGGCATATGAGCTTTTTTAAAAAGAAGATAGACAAGCTGTTACGGAACGCAAATTCACTCCCTTCAAAAATACTGCAAATAGTTAAAAATATTTATGAAGGTTACTATTTTGAAAAAGAGATATATAACAGGCTTATTAATGCTGTTAAAGTATTCATCGTTGCAACCAGAAAGTTTATATCCGACGACTGTCTTACTAAAGCATCCGCTATAGCATATGCCGCAGTTACGTCTCTCATCCCCCTCCTCACTGTGTTCCTGACTTTTTTTTCTATCTTTTCAGGGGTAGACAATAAGAAGGAGGACCTTTTCCGACAGATTTCACTCTTTATGGTGGAACACAGCATAAAGCTTAACATAGATCCAATATTTGAAGCAGTGTCAGGACTTATAGATAACGCAGGCAGAATCGGAGTAATAGGTTCCATTTTTGTACTTTTCACCGCAACAGCAACTTTGAGATCCCTTGAAAAATCCCTGAATGACATCTGGAAAGTAAAACAGGGCCGTTCCCTCTTCCAGAAAATAATCTACTATTGGGCAGCGCTGACACTGGGTCCGGTAATGCTTATTGCCGGGATGACAGTGGCCACCAAGGTTACAGATGTTTTTTCATCTGCCAATTTTAATTCAGCTTTTATTGAAGGTGATACTATTTGGCTTGTAGGCAGCAAAGGTACTATCAGACAAAGCCCTTCAAATAAAACAAATTTTACAGCAGAAGATATGGGTGAATTTGATTATGATAACCAGAGAATCTTTTCATATAAGTTTTCTGAAAATACTTTTTCGGATGATGATTTCCGTATTGATAGCATTTCTTTAATGAAAGAAAATTTTACAGACATACAGTTCATTGATGATACAGGCTGGATTATATCAAACAGCGGTATTATTCTGCGAACAAGAAATAAAGGTAAAAACTGGTTTATTACAAAATGGGGTGACTTCAAGCTCAATGACATCCATATGTTGAACAGCCAGAGAGGTTTTATTGCTTCTGACGGCGGCATTCTTCTTTCTACTGAAAATGGTGGCAGGGACTGGAATGTAATCGACACAAAAGATGTGTCAATTAACTTTAAAACTATTGAGTTCTTTGAAAATAAAGGTATTGCAACCGGAACAAAGGGGAGAGTTTATATCACGGAAGACGGGGGCCTGAACTGGGCACTTATGACAATCGAAGAGTCCAAAAGAAAAAACAAACTCGTTGATCTTAACGCGGTAAATATTATAAATAAAAATAATATCTGGATAGCAGGTAATGACGGAGTCCTTCTGCACAGCACTGACGGCGGTATAACATGGAAGCAGAACAGATTTAAGGAGTATAATTACTATTCAGTAAAATTTCTGAATGAAAACGAAGGTTTTATCGGAGGAGAAAACGGTAATTACATACACACTACAAACGGCGGGATAATATGGAAAACAGACAAACTTCCGGCCTATAAAATCAACAGGTTTATCTCTTCAGGCAACACATTATGGGCTATAGGTAACGGCGGGACAATCCAGAAATCAGATAATAACGGAAAATCCTGGAGCGGGAAATCCGGGAAGAGTTTTCTTGCCATGATAATAAATTTCCTGGCTCCATTCATTTTCATCTGGCTGCTTTTCCTCTTTGCCTATGCGACTACTCCTAACACAAAAGTTCCTTTCAAATATGCGTCAATAGGAGCTGCTTTTACCGGTGCAGTGT
>JAKJFV010000294.1:2543-2814 GCA_022704725.1 Spirochaetota bacterium | reverse complement strand
ATAATCAGCATGATAGTGTTTTTTATGGGGGATACGCTGAATGGCAGCTGAGATAGATAAGCGGGCAAAGGAAGCTATGCTTTTTTGCCCGCTTTGCTGCCGTTCAGCTTTATTATTAGGAGGTAAGTATGAACAGTAAGTATTTTACAGGTAAAAAATTAGTCAAAAAATGGGATTCAGTTACTGTTGATGTATCTATTGAGCTTGAAAAATCACAGATGCTGGCAATAGCCGGAAAGTCCGGGAGCGGAAAGTCGACCGTTCTTAGAAT
>JAKJFV010000294.1:0-2518 GCA_022704725.1 Spirochaetota bacterium | reverse complement strand
CCTCAAAGCAGGTACGAAGCTCTCATGCTTGACGGAATTGATATAGGTCCTCTTTCTCCGGGAAGAAGGGGAGTTGGCATGGTGTTTCAAAATCATGCTCTCTTTCCCCATATGCGTCTCGATGATAATGTTGCATACGGGCTCAGAAGCAGGGGTATGGGTAAAAAAGAAGGAAGAAACAAGGCTGCAGAAATGCTTGAGCGCTTCGGCTTATCAGGTTTTTCACACCGGTATCCTGCATCTCTTTCGGGCGGGGAGGCGCAGAGGGTATCTCTTGCAAGAACCCTCATAATCGAACCGAAGCTTGTTCTTTTTGATGAGCCCCTTTCTTCGCTCGATGCGCCGCTGCGCAAGTCTTTAGCGCTCGATATCCGTCAAAGACAAAGGGAACTGGGCTTTACCGGCATTCTCGTAACCCATGATATTGCAGAAGTAAAAACAATGAGCGACGCTGTCCTTGTTATGAAAGACGGAAAACAGACGTGGGGAGGAAGTCCCGAAGACTTTACAGAATCGCTTCTTTTATAAAGTATCAATATCAGTTTTTTTCTCTATTCTTATGTACTGCTCGCTTTTCTGCGATTCAAAATATGAAAGAAATACTTCTTTTTGGTATGATATATTGAATGATTTTAAGAGTTTCGTTCTCAGATGATGACTAAAAGAAAAATTATTGCAGTAATATGCTAAAAACCGTCGCATCCTTGTTTCCCGGAACTCCGGCGGCTGAAACTCATCGAGGGCATCAGAAAAAAAACAAAAAAGTTCATAGAGATCTGCTGTAAAGGAGAGGCTGTTTTCAAGCTCTGCAAATAACCACGGTTTTTGAACAGCACTTCTTCCTATCATAAAACCGTCTGCACTCGGGGCCGTTTTCATTTTTTCTTCCAGTGATTTACGATCGCTTATATCGCCGTTTCCAATGACGCTTACTGCTGTACCGTGTTTTGCACGGATATAAGACGCGAGCTGTTCAACATACTTCCACTGTGCAGGACGTCCGTAGTTTTGTCTTTTTGTTCTCGGATGCAGTACGAGCCGGTTTACTCCCTCTCCTATGAGCATATCTGCAAATGAGCAGAGATCTTCCATAGTAAAGCTTTCCTCTCCAAGTCTCATTTTAACACTAAGTCTTTTACATCCTTCTGCAGATGAATCCATCTGAGTGCGTACTGACCGGACAAGGCTTTGTGTTTCTTTTCTATCCTTGAGCATCCATGAAATACCCGCTCCGAGTTTATATATAGCGGGAGCCGAACAGCCCATATTTAAATCTATGCCTATTCCTCCGAGGGTTTGTACGCGGCTGACTGCTTCCACTATTGGTTTTTCTGCAGAATCTGTGAGCTGCCATACAATTTTATGAGGTTCGGGACCATTTAAAAGATAGTATTTTTCAAAACGTCCGTTAGTGTTGAGCGAGGAGGCATGAATCATTTCGGTATAATATTCGCTGCATCCGCCAAACCGGTGTATAAGACGGCGGAAGGCTTCGTGGCTTAGTGTTGCCATGGGTGCAAAAATGAGTATCATGGCTGCATTCTAGCATAAATGCGATTAAAAGTGCTGCTTTGGTTGACATTATTTGCGGTATTTGCTAGTATTATGCTTCAAATAGGAACACGTTTAATATTTTTATAGGTAGGTCTTATATGTCAAGAAGATGCGATATTTGCGGTAAAGGTACTCAGAGCGGAAATAGTGTAAGTAAATCATATAATCATACACGCCGAACATGGAAGCCGAATCTTGTGGAAGTTAAAACAGAAATCGGCGGAACAACAATGACTCTAAAACTTTGCACACGCTGTCTAAGAAGCGGTTATGTAACAAAAAAGGTCTAATAACCTGTTGCATAAAAACACAAACGCCCTTGTTCGGGGCGTTTTTTGTTTTTAAAAGCAGTATTCAATGAAATTTATTGTTAGTCTTAGATGCTACATTCCTGTGTTAAAAGCCTTTTCTAAGGCTTCCGGGGTGTCCGTAAAACAGATGCCGTAAGAATAGACTCCATTTATTTGGTGATTGACCCATGTTATGGTGCCTTCCACCGTGATGTCTTTTTTTGCTCCCTGCAAAGCCTTATCCAGGCTTTTAAACACAAGATTAAGCCTGGTATCTATGTGATAACTTAGTTTTGATTCAAACTGAAAGCCGCCTACAGAAATATTCTTTGTTTTAATAGTAGAGAGAAGCTCATTGGCGTCTTTACTAAAAATTTCGACTTCCCATTCCTTGGGAAAGCGCCAGAACCTTCTACGCTCGGGCGGAGCTTCACACGTCTTGCCCTTGCCGGTGAATTTGGCCTCATATAAAGCCTTATCTGCAACGCGGATTAGCGATGTTATGTCTTGTGCACAGGCGGGGTAGGATGCAGTACCGGCAGAAAAACTGATATTGTTGTCGGTAAAAAACGGCGTCAGATCAACAGCCTTTCTAACCCTTTCTGCCAGATAAAAAGCGCCGGCAGTATCAGTTTCCGGAAGAATGATAATAAATTCTTCTCCTCCGTACCGGC
>JAKJFV010000293.1 GCA_022704725.1 Spirochaetota bacterium | reverse complement strand
TACTGTTTTTAGCCTATGATGTTTTTGCCTCTATTGGAGTCGGCTCACTTATCGGGTTTTACTGAGTCTCGTCATAAAAAATATCATGGTAAATGAAGACCGTATCCTAACACTTTCTCTCGGTGCTATTCTCCTTTCGTCCGGGACCTGCGAACTTCTAAAACTCGACACCATTCTTGCAGCAATGGCAATGGGGTTTTTTATGGTAAACTTTGCAACGGTTAAGACACGGGGAATTTTTTCTCTTGTCGAAAAATTTACCCCCCCTATTTATGTACTTTTCTTTGTCCTTGTGGGTGCTAAGCTGAATATTTGGAATATTACGCCCTATGTTGCCATAATTGCCCTCATCTATCTCTTTTTTAGAACAGCAGGAAAATCTATCGGCGCACGATTAGGTTCAATAGTAACGAAGGCGCCAATAACGGTAAAAAAGTATCTGCCGTTTTGCCTTTTAAGTCAGGCAGGTGTTGCCATCGGTTTATCAATTTCTGCAGGACAGCAGTTTGCTGAAACTATCGGGCCGACTGTTGTATTAATTGTTACCGCCACCACCTTTGTAGTACAGCTTGCAGGACCTATCAGTGTGAAGTATGCGGTGACTAAAGCCGGAGAATGCGGTCTTGATGTGTGCGAATCTGATATTATGAAGTCCTGCTGTGTAAAGGAAGTTAGTGTTGCAGGTGAGCTGATTTGCTCAACATCATCAACGGCGATTGTCAGCGAAACTACCCGCCTGACTGATATTCTTGATTCCTTTAGTAAAAATTATAATTTGAATTATGTAGTACAAGATAAGAATAATGGGTTAGCGGGATTAATCACCATAGAACACCTAAAAGAATCTCTACAGATAGCAGAAATATCAGATGCACTTGTAGCCTATGATATTATGGAACCATGCTCAACTTCAATTTCTCCCGACATGTACCTGGATGATGTATTAAAAATCTTTACTGAAAAAGATGCTGATGCGCTGCCGGTGATTAATGAAAGAGGCTGTGTCTGCGGAATCATTGAAAAAAATACCGTGGAGCATTATCTCCACGGTAAGGTTGTTGAACTGCAGCAGAAACTTGCAAGTTTAGGCTGATTGGGGGACAGAGCTTTAAGCTCCATTCTTATGCAAAGTCCGGGGACAGAGCTTTAAGCTCCCTTAGCCGGCAGAAATAGAGGGATGGAGCTTTAAGCTCCCTTAGCCAGCAGAAATAGAGGGATGGAGCTTTATTTTTTACTTACCTTAACAGATCCTGATGTACTATTTGTTGATAATGACACTGCAGCTGTTTTATATGTGGCAGTTCCCGACCCGCTGCTCATTTGTGTTCCGGTGAAATTATTTTTTACAGAACCTGAGACTGTATCAAAAGAATGTATAAATCCGTCATTTTCGGGTAACGAAACGTCTATTGAACCTGATACAGTCTTTATAGCTGAGTTTGTTGTAAACATTTCAGAAAGTGAAAGCGATACAGAGCCGCTTGTGCTGTATATATCAAATCCTTTCACGACTCCGGAAATTGTTACACTTCCGCTTACTGTATTTGCAGAGAGTGTTTCTGTAGAAATTGAAGACACAGTTACATAACCGCTTACACTAGTAAGATTAATTTTCTTTCCGGAAAGATTTTGAGCATCAATATAGCCGCTCACGCTCTCGATCGTCCAGCCTTTGTCTGTACTTTCTGCAATAAAACCTTCGGGTACATATATCTTTACCGAGCAGTCATAACTTTTCCCTATTGGAATATTCTTTGTCTGATCAAGAATCTTGAATGTCTCATTCATAATAGTAACGATCGGATAATAATCTTCATCTGTTAAATTAGATTCTATAACAACCCTGAAGTCCGTTTGAGCATGAGTGACTATATCAAGGCTTTCGCTTACTAAAGAGATTGATATACCCTTGACGGAAGCTGCACTGTAGGTTTGATCCAAGACTACAGTTTTAGCACCGCTGGTGCCGTCAAAAATACTAAACAGATTTGAACAGGAACTCAATACTAGTACTAATACTACGGTCCCAAGTCCTTGAAATACTTTACTCATTTTATTCATATTTTACTCCTGAATACTGCTGAAGCATGATAACTTCAGATTTACTTAAACAACTTTGATAATGCCTGATGCATGTCATACATTATAACACCTTAGTAAAGACCAACTATCACCCTCCCCTGAAACTTTTATGCTTACTAACACTTATAATACAGCCCGGCTAGTGATAGAAGTCTTTTAATACTTTGCAATTGATGCCTTTTTATGCTATAATTGGACATTCTTTGACAAATGAGGTTTTAATAAATTTATGAAAAAACGTGCTCTTATCAGTGTTTTTGTAAAAGACGGTGTTCTTGAACTGGCACAGTACCTTCATGCTGCCGGCTGGGAGATTCTTTCTACGGGAGGAACGTCGTCTCATCTTTCAAAAAACGGAATCCCTGTTATTGATGTCAGCTCTGTCACCGGTTTTCCCGAGTGTTTAGACGGGCGCGTTAAAACGCTCCATCCTTTTATTCATGCAGGTCTTCTCGCCCGCCGGGATGATGCCTCTCATATGGAAACTATCAGTTCACTGGGAGTTCAGCCCATCGATTTGGTCTGCGTAAATTTGTATCCTTTTTTTGATAAAGTACAGGCCGGCCTTTCTTTTAATGAGACTGTTGAATTTATTGATATAGGCGGGCCGACAATGCTTCGGTCTGCTGCAAAAAACTTCCAGGATGTTATTGTTCTTACCGATCCAGCCGACTACAGCGAAGTTATTTCATGCCTATCTGCGGGTACAGAAAATTCTGTGAGCTCTGTCCCTCT
>JAKJFV010000292.1 GCA_022704725.1 Spirochaetota bacterium | reverse complement strand
CCCGCCGGTAAAAATTCCCTGCATTGTAAGGCCGGTAACTCCGAAACGGGAAGGTATAATTAGTCCTATATTTGCAGTCTGACCGTAACCGGCAAGCAGATTGGTGCCGATGACACCGGTGTAGGAAAGATCTACAACCCAGCGCTGCTCACCGGCTATTAAGGCAGGATTGAGCACAATACTCTCCGGTGTTACAGTTTTTAAACCTCCGCCGGTTACAGAAGATCCGCTCGATACCATTTGCGGCGAAACGAGCTCATACATATTCTCCCCGTTTGGAGGAGGATTGTAAGCGCTCAATGCTGTAAAAATAAAACCAGTAATCAAAACAAATAACAGAATTTTTTTCTGTTTCATACGCTTAGCCTCCGAAATCTGCAGTCTTGCTGCCGGAACATTACTGAACAGTATAATACGCTCAGACCAGAAAATCTATACTATGAAATATAAATATTTTTTTATCGAATACAAGGGACTTGTATTGACTTAAAAATAGCTAATAAATAGAATACAACCTATGAAAAGCCACACTTTTAAAGGCGGTATTCATCCGCCGGAAAGAAAGGAATTAACCGAACATCTTCCAATAGAAACGGTATTTCCTTTTACAAATAGCGTAAGCATCCCTGCTACACAGGGAGGTGCTCCAAATACAGTTCTTGTTAAGGCAGGTGATACTGTAATACGAGGTCAAAAGATTGCAGAATCAGATGCCTTTATGTCTGCTCCTGTTCATGCTTCCATAACGGGCACAGTTAAAAAAATTGAATTCCGTGCAGTAACAGGAAACATTGATGTGCCCTGCATTGTTATAGAGGGCAGCGGTTCAGACGAAACCGCATTTATGGAAAGCCTGGATCCCTTTACCTGCTCAAAAGAAGAAGCACTTAAAAGAATCAAGGATGCCGGCATCGTAGGAATGGGAGGAGCAGCCTTTCCAACCCATGTAAAACTGAATCCTCCTAAAGGCAAGGTTATAGAACACGTTCTGGCAAATGCGGCAGAATGTGAGCCCTATTTAACCATAGACGAGCGGACTATGACAGAAAACACCGATACCCTCGTAGACGGAGTTGCCATAACCATCAAGGTTACCGGAGCAAAAAGCGGTCTTATTGTTTTAGAAGATAATAAGTCGCATCTTGTTTCTACACTAGAAACAGCTATAACAAAATCCGGTTACACAAATATTAACGTTGTTCTTGTAAAGACAAAGTATCCTCAGGGCGGTGAAAAGAATATAGTTAAATCGGCACTCAAAAAAGAAATACCTTCAGGCGGTCTTCCTGCTGATATTGGCTGTGTTATTGTCAATGTGGGAACCCTTTGTGCAATATCGGATGCATTCAGACTCGGTAAACCCCTCATAGACCGCGGATTAACAGTTTCGGGAGGCGCGTGCGCCAGCCCGAAAAATCTCCGGGTGCCGGTAGGAACACTTGTTGGAGATTTAATACCCTCTGTTATTAAGCTTAATCCCGGAATTGTAAAAATACTGTCAGGCGGCCCGATGATGGGTGTTGCCATGGCTAACGCAAACTTTCCAATTGCAAAAAATACTTCCGGCGTTCTTTTTTTAACAGCAAAAGAAACAGATTTACGCGAAGAAAATCAGTGCATTAACTGCGGAAAGTGTGTTACAGTCTGCTCCTGCCGGTTGTATCCTGTGATGATTGCAAAAGAACTCGAAGCGGGAAATCTGGAAAATGCCAGAAAATACGGCTTAATGGACTGTGTTGAATGCGGAACCTGCAGCTACGTCTGCCCTGCGCATATTCAGCTTGTTCAGCGCTTCCGTGTAGGAAAGCAGCTTTTTAGAATTGATATGCAGAAAAAACATCAAAAAGCAGAGGCCCTCAAGGCAAAAACTGCAGAATTACAAGGAGGCAAATAATGGCAGCTCCATCAGACTTAAACGAGATTTATCTTTCATCAAGTCCTCATTACTCTGCAAAAAATTCAAGCACAGGCGTTATGGCGGCGGTTATTATGTCGTTATTACCTCTTTGTATATACGGTGTCTATTTATTCGGACTACCGGCTCTTTTTACCATCATTGTATCGGTGTTGTCCTGTGTGGTATTTGAAATGCTTTTCCAGCTTGCTTCAAAACAGGAAATACGAATACAGGACGGTTCTGCAGTTGTTTCGGGCATATTGCTCGCGCTTGTTCTTCCTCCATCTCTTCCGCTCTGGATGACAATACTCGGCGCAGCCTTTGCAATGATAGTGGCTAAGGCGTTTTTTGGAGGAATCGGATCCAATGTATTTAACCCGGCACTCACTGGACGAGCCTTCCTCTTTGTAAGCTTTCCTGCCGCAATGGGAACATGGACGCTGCCGAGAAATGCACAGCCCCTTGTAGAGGTAGTTACTTCTGCAACAGGAGGAATCACCGATGCTGTAACATCTGCTACCGCCTTATCAGTTTTAAAAACTGCTGATATTGTCAAAGATTCTCAAACATACTGGGATTTTTTCCTCGGCAACCGCGCAGGCTGTATTGGAGAATCAAACATTCTTCTCATTCTTCTTGCTTTCGCATTCCTCGCGCTTACAAAGATTATTGACTGGAGAGCCCCGCTCGCCATGATCGTAACTACAGCTCTTGCAACCTTCCTTGCAGGCGGAGACACCGTAATGGCTCTTCTTTCCGGCGGGCTTTTGTTCGGCGCTGTATTTATGGTTACCGACTATGCAACTTCTCCAATTACTACATCCGGCCGCCTTATTTTTGGCGCAGGCTGCGGTTTAATAACATTTTTAATCAGGCAGTTCGGCGGTTATCCTGAAGGTGTTATGTTCAGTATTCTTATAATGAATGCTATTGTCCCCTTTCTCAATA
>JAKJFV010000291.1:340-2855 GCA_022704725.1 Spirochaetota bacterium | reverse complement strand
TTCGGAGGTGGCGGTGCTCTTTGACTGCATAACTGGCTCCAACCCATATCTGCCATAGAAAAAGATAGCGAGCAAGTTCCTCACTCCACGATAGGGAGTTACTGAACACATAACGCATTACCACTTGAATGAAAACAAGCCCAACTGATAACATCAAGCTATAGACCAGTAAATATTCTTCCATGTTGTTCCATAATTTTTTTAGCATTGAGTATCACCTCCGGTAATAATTAGGGGAGCCCGGCTAAAACCAGGCTCCCCTAAAAACACTTTAATGAAAATTTATTTCTTTTTTGCCAGATCGATGAGTTCCTGTCCGCCTTTGACGGATTTCGCGAATTCATTGTAGACACCAGCCGTTGCAGAGATGAAAGCCTTTTTCTGTTCCGGTGTTATGTCATTAACCTTCATTCCGCTCTTCTTCAAACTTTCTATCATATCCTTGTCCTGCTTGTCTGATATCTTACGCTGCTCTGTACGGTAAATCAAAGCTGCCTCCTGTATGACCTTCTGCAGGTCTTTGGGAAGCTTGTTAAACCAGCTGTCGTTTACGAGAAGAGCTGTAGCTGCATATACATGTCCGGAAAGAGAGCAGTACTTTTGAACTTCATAAAACTTTGAAGTGTAAATAAGAGGGATAGGGTTCTCTTGGGCATCTACGGTTTTCTGCTGCAGAGCTGTGTAAAGTTCGCCGAAACTCATAGGGGTAGGATTTGCTCCGAGAGCACGGAATGTTGCCATGTGAATTGGGTTTTCCATAGTACGAATTTTAAGTCCGGCCAAATCAGAGGGTTTCGTGATCGGCCCCTTATTATTTGTTATCATGCGGAATCCATTCTCTGCGTAGGCAAGGTTTTTGATCCCAAGCGGTGGAAGAAGGGCGTTGAGCTTGTCGCCGAGTGGTCCGTCGAGAGCTTTATACACTTCCTTTTTGTTATTAAAGAGAAATGGAAGATCGAAGACTTGGAAACGTGGTTCAAAACCTGAAAGTACAGCCACAGCAGGTATTGTCATGTGGATCGTTCCAAGTCCGACTGCTTCTATAACCTGTCTGTCGCCGCCAAGCTGCCCATTAGGGTAGAGTTCTACAATGATCTGTCCATTAGAATGTTTTTCAACGTACGGCTTAAAGAACTTTTCTGCAGCTATGTGTGTTGACTGGGTCTCTGGAACGACATAAGCGAGTTTCATCTTAATGGGTGCTGCGTCAGCGCTTCCGATAAACGCAGCTGCTGCTGTTATAACAGCAAGAGCGCAAATGAATATCTTCTTCATAATCATGTTCCTCCCTTAATGTAGATAAATAAAAAAACAATTTCTGCATAATATAAATTAACCTGTATTAAATCAATCTGTTACAAAAACTGTGTTTTGTTGTTTAGGTCTGCTGTTGCCGGCTGCCCTCCCTTGAACACATATTCATGATTATTTGATTCTGGGTCCGTATTTGTTGAATAATAGGGTACAATATCTATTTTAAAAATTTACCAAAGATCCATTGCAGCAATAATATCATATTTTATTCCAAATGCAAGCTTATGGATACAGAAAATTAATATAGACAGTTTGAGATAATCCTTGTATTATGACCATTGTCTCAGTATTATGGGCATAATGCAATTGGATACAAAGCTGCGTAATTTTCAGAATCCATGTTTTGATTACAATAATTATGTACTTATTGATATTTAACTAGTAAAGATTAACCTTTATATAGACTCAAGAGGTGATATTTATATGAAGATTGCGATTCTTGTGAAACAGGTTCCTGATTCAGATGAAATAAAAATGGATCCAGAAAAAGGAACAATGATAAGAGAAGGAGCAGGTAATATAGTCAATCCTCTTGATCTCAATGCACTTGAGGCGGGGCTTATTTTACGAAAAGAATACGGAGGGGAAGTATCTGTCCTTTCTATGGGGCCGTCGCAGGCAGATATTGCATTAAGAGAGGCACTTGCACTAGGGGCAGATCGTGCCTATCTCGTGTCAGACAGGTATTTTGCCGGAGCAGACAGCTGGGCGACATCGCTGGTTCTTGCAAAAGCAATTGAAAAACTTGGTCCTTTCGATCTTATTCTTGCGGGGGAGAAGGCAACAGATGGAGAAACAGGGCAAGTTGGACCTGAAGTTGCTGCAATGCTGGATCTTCCGTTTGCAACGTATGTAAGTTCTATTGTAGTCTGCGATAGTGGCATTAAAGTCAGACGTACCATAGAAGAAGGCTATCAAACTCAGCATCTCGTATTTCCGTGCCTAGTTACAGTGCTGAACGATATAAATGAACCGGGAATGCCAACTTTGAGCCTCAAAAAAAAAGCGCGCCGCGCTGAAATACAAATATTCAGCTCTCAAGAACTGGGTATTGCTAAAGAAGAAGTTGGACTGGCAGGATCTCCAACCAGAGTTGTGAAAATTTACCATCCTAAAATTTCAAGACAGACAGAATTTTACGGCGGAAGAGAAATTGATAAAGGCCTTGACCAAGTAGTAGAAATTCTCCGTGATCTGGCTG
>JAKJFV010000291.1:0-330 GCA_022704725.1 Spirochaetota bacterium | reverse complement strand
AGAAATGCAACGGAATCAAAAGGAATATATGTCTGCGGAGAAGTCCGTAAGGGAAAGATCCATTCAGTGACAATGGAGCTAATAGGCAAGGCCAGAGAACTGGCAGATAAAAAAAATACCGAGGTTACGTGTATTCTTTTTTGCGGCGATATTATCGATCCGCCTGAAATATTGTTCTCATACGGTGCTGACCGGGTTTTTTTGATAAAGCATGAAAAACTTACATACTTTAATCAGGAAATTGCAGCAAAATTACTCAGTTTTATAATAATAAAATACATGCCTGAAATAGTTCTGGCTCCTGCAACATCAGAAGGCCGCACGTACCTT
>JAKJFV010000290.1 GCA_022704725.1 Spirochaetota bacterium | reverse complement strand
ATGCAATTAACAAAGCAATCAGCATAGTAATAAAAAGCTTTCTCATTGTTTTTATTGCATTTATGTTACTCATTATTAGTGAACAACGATCTCTGCTGCAAAATTCATTTTCAATATCAGATTTACTGTTTGAAACAGTCTCTGCCTTTGGAACGGTAGGCTTATCATGCGGCGTAACATCACAGTTAAGCTTTTTAGGAAAACTGATTATTATAGCTACCATGTTTATTGGACGCACAGGCATTTTTGCGATGGCATTAGGAAGCAGCCGAAATATAATAGAAAAGCGGTTTATCCGCTATCCTGAAGAATCGGTGCTTATAGGCTGATAGAGGAGGATTAGATGATTCAAGTTGCAATCATAGGATTGGGCATGTTCGGTGTACGCATGATGGAAGAGCTGCTTCAGGCCGATGCAGATCTTATCATTGTAGATAAAGATCCGGAAATGATTGACAAATTCAAGGACACAGTACAGGACGCCTACATTACCGATGCTATAAATGAGGCGGCGCTGAGCAAGATAATCCCTGCAGACATTGATGCAGTAATTGTAGACATGGGGGGCAATGTTGAAGCCTCGGTGATGACAACCAATTACCTGAAAAAACTCGGGGTTAAAAAAATAATCGTAAAAGCCGAGACTAATGCTCATGGGGAAATTTTGACACTTGTCGGAGCGACCCAGGTTGTATACCCCGATCTCGATGCTGCACAAAGATTAACACCTCAGCTTGTGTCCAACCGTCTTTTTAATTTTGTTCAAGTCTCAGATAATTTTTCGCTTGCAGAAGTTGCTGTAACAGAATCTATTGTCGGACACAGTATTTTTGACATAAATTTTAGACAAAAATTCGGATTAACCCTCGTTGCCTTCCGCCATAAAGAGATGGAAGATTATTCATTTATAAGCGGAAGCTCTTTTATATTTGAGGAAGATCAGATTCTGCTCGTAGCAGGCACTGACGAAGCAATAGAAAACTTTACAGAAAAAGAAAAGCCGGCTGCTAAAACACCAAAAAGGGAAAGGCTTTTCAAGCGCTTTTTCTCGTCTCTGCCCAACAGCGATATAAAACAAGAGACCCGTCTTAAAAAGGCAGAGAAAACTTCGGATGACAGCAGCACATGATGGATCTGGAATTATTACAATTCAGGTCAAAGGCAATTAACCATATCCGGTCTTTTTTTTTAGAAAGAAATTACCTTGAACTTGATACCCCCTCATTAAGCCCCTTTCTTATTCCCGAAACCTGTCTCGAAGTGTTTGAGACAAAGTATCTTGAGCCGTGGTCCGGCAAAGAACAAAACCTCTATCTCGTACCCTCGCCTGAAGTGTATATTAAACAAATAATTGCAGCTCATAAGGTGCCTGTTTTTCAAATTTCAAAATGCTACCGCAATGTAGAATCGGTCGGCAAAATACACAGTCCCGAATTTACCATGCTCGAGTACTATACAATGGAGGCAGATTACAACGATTCGCTTCTTTTAACACAGGATCTTTTTCTCTCCTTTGCAAACCTTAATTATGACATTCCCTCATGTATGAATCATCCGTTTACGAAGCTCACTATGAGTGAAGCTTTCCGCCTTTATGCAGGATTTTACCTCGATGACTGCAAAACATCATCCTCTCTGGCAGAAAAGGCACAAAATCTTTCAATTCACGAACCGTCCGATAAGTGTTTTTCTTCCTGGGCTTGGGATGATTTATATGAACTCATTTTTGTACACTGTGTTGAACCTTCTCTTCCAAAAGACAAAATGACTGTTTTAACCGATTATCCGGCCCTTGTGCCCTGTCTTGCCCAAAATGCCGATGATTTTCACAAACAGCGCTGGGAGCTTTACGGGGGAGGGCTTGAAATTGCAAACTGCTACTCAGAAGAAACCTCTCCCCTTCTTGTAAAAGAGTATTTTGAAAAAGAAGGGAGTTTAAAACAGAGAGAAAGCCGTATTCCTCATAATATTGATACTAACTATTGGAAAATTTTTAATAGTTTTCCCCGGTGCTCAGGCGTTGCACTTGGATTTGACCGTCTGTTAATGCTTTTAACCAAAAGATCAACAATTGATGCTGTTATTCCCTTCCCCTTGAAGTAATAGTGCTAAAGCAGTAGTATACAAAGACCTAACACAGTAAAAAAACAATTCAATGTTGGAGGTTTCCATGGATCCTATAGTATCCAAAATGAGGAATATCGGTATTATTCCTGTTGTAAAAATTGATGATGAGACTAAGGCTATACCGCTTGCAAAGGCTCTCATCGCAGGCGGAATTCCCTGTGCAGAGGTGACATTTAGAACAGCACAAGCTGAAGAAGCTATTAAAAGAATTTCTCAATCCTGCCCCAAAATGCTTGTGGGAGCAGGTACTGTAATTAATGTAGAACTTGCAAAAAAAGCAATATCAGCAGGAGCAAAGTTTATCGTTTCACCGGGCTTTAATCCCTCAGTTGTTGACTACTGTATTTCACAAAAAGTGCCGATTGTTCCAGGCGTCACTTCTCCCAGCCAGATTGAGCAGGCGCTGGAAAAAGGATTAACCGAATTAAAGTTTTTCCCGGCAGAGCAATCAGGCGGTGTTTCCATGCTCGATGCCCTCGGCGGTCCCTTCCCGCAAGTAAGCTTCATGCCCACAGGCGGAATAAGTTCTGCAAATTTAGGCGACTACATTAAAAGAAAAAATGTTATAGCCTGCGGCGGAAGCTGGATGGTAAAGGCAGACTTAATAGAAAGCGAAAACTGGAATGAAATAACAAAACTTAGTAAAGAAGCTGTATGCGCCGTTCACGGATTTTCTTTTGCACACATGGGGATCAATCAACAGGATGTACAGGAAGCCAAGGAAACAGCATCC
>JAKJFV010000028.1:8691-10684 GCA_022704725.1 Spirochaetota bacterium | reverse complement strand
TGGTTATCATGGTGAAAGCCTTTTTGTTGCTTTTCAGCTCCGGCTCGGTTACTCCACCTATGCTGATATTGCCTCCCGTCTGGGAAAAACAGATGAGGCTCAGTGGGCTCTTTCTCAAAGAAAGATTCTTGATGAATCTATCCAGAAAAAATGCTGGGACGGTTCATGGTTTATCTGGGCTATTGCAGAAGACGGCACTGTTTATGGAACAAAGGATTATGAGGAAGGACAGGTGTATTTTAATACACAGGTCTGGGCTGTTCTTTCAGGGGCGGCAACAATGGAACAGGCTCAAAAGGCAATGCAGACTGTTAAGGAAAAACTTGCTACTCCCTACGGTTTAATGCTCTGCGCTCCTCCTTTTGAAAAAACAACGATTGAAGTTATGAGATCGGTTGTTTTTAATAAGGGTATTAAAGAAAATGCCGGTATTTTTAACCATACACAGGGCTGGGGCATCATAGCCGAAACCATGCTTGGAAACGGTGAACGTGCCTATGAATACTGCAAGGCAGCCCTTCCTGCAGCCTATAACAATAAGGCCGAAGTTCGCCAAATGGAGCCTTATGTTCAGGGACAGACCACCTACTCAATTTTTTCTCCCCGTCCGGGTAATGCCCGTGTTTCCTGGCTTTCAGGAGCTGCAACATGGGCTTACTACAGCTTAACTCAGTATATCTTAGGAATACGTCCGCAATATGAGGGCCTGCTCATAGATCCGTGCGTTCCTTCAAACTGGAAAGAATTTACGGTTATAAGAAGGTTCCGCAATAAAGAAATAGCAATAAAAATTGAAAACCCCTCGGGTGTACAAAAAGGTATAGTATCTCTTATACTGAACGGAGAAAAACTTTCAAATACTCTGCTTCCGGCAGATAAACTGAAAGATACTAATACTGTAATTGCAGTAATGGGTAAGATTCCCGTTTCTGAAAACACAATACAGAGGATTTAGGATAAGGATGTAATTATGGCTAAAACGGGCAAAAAAGAAAGCGGTGAAATAAGTTTTGTTACAGATCTTGCAGCCGATCTGCGGCAGTCGGTACAGTCGGTTTTTTCCGGCAGTGAAAAACCGGTGAAGTACGCAGTAATGGGACTTTTAAGCGGCCTTCATGTGCTTATTGAAGATGTCCCCGGTGTAGGAAAGACAACGCTTGCCTGCGCACTTGCACAGGCTGCCGGACTTTCTTTTTCCCGTATACAGTTTACTCCGGACATGCTTCCCGGCGATGTGCTGGGAATGAATGTCTGGAATCCTTCATCGCACGAGTTTCAGTTCCGCAAGGGTGCAATTGAAGCTCAGTGTATATTAGCAGATGAATTAAACCGTACCTCTCCTAGAACTCAGTCTGCTTTTTTAGAGGCAATGCAGGAGGAGCAGGTTACCATCGATGGTGTAACCCGCCCCCTCCCTCAGCCCTTTTTTATGATTGCTACACAAAATCCGGTAAGTTTTGCCGGAACCTTTCCTCTTCCCGAAGCAGAGCTTGACCGTTTTGGTCTTTCTTTTTCGATCGGGTATCCGTCTGAAGAGGAAGAATTCGGTATACTTTCTTTAAGAAAGGAAACAACAAAGGCCGGTTTGAGCAAAAATATTCAGCCGGTAACAAACGGTACCGATATTGCAAAGGCCCGTGAATTAATAGCCTCTGTAAAAGTTGTTGATGACGTTATGCGCTACATCATAGATATTGTCAGGCTCACGCGCCAAAGCGATACCATCCGTTTAGGTGCTAGTCCGCGCGCATCTGTTTTTCTGCAAAGAGCTTCTCAAGCTCATGCCGCGTTTGAGGGAAGAAATTTTGTCATGCCCGAAGATGTCATTGCTTCTGCTCCAAGCGTTCTTTCTCATCGTATACTGCTTTCATCAAAAGCCCGCCTTGATCAGTTAAATGAGACTGACTGTATTGTACAGTTATGCTCCAGGATTCCGAAACCAGCAGGCTTATAATATGCGCCTTCGTATAAAACCCGCAGGTCTTGCTGTGTA
>JAKJFV010000028.1:0-8609 GCA_022704725.1 Spirochaetota bacterium | reverse complement strand
TCTCTTGTCCATGTATGGTATTCGTGGGCTGCTCTCGCTTTTCATCAGACATTTTCAACTGATCATCCGGTTAAGGGAGAGTCCGTTCTGTATTCTCTGCACCTTGCAGATGAAAAACTGTTTCCTCTATCCGCAGGTTTTTGCTCTTTTTCAAATCCCGGATCCGGAAAAGCCTTTGTGGATGAGATTCCAATACCTTTATTACCGTCTAAACCGGTAACCTATGAGGAGAAAATCCGTTGTGCCTACCGGGGTATCTATGTTATGGGGCTAACCGGTATTCGTATTAGGTCTGTTCTTGGTTTATTTGAAACTGAAATTGCAATAGAGCCCAGAATTTTTTATGTGTATCCGGAACTGGTAAAATTTACAAGTCCGCTTGAAAGACTTGCCCGTTCTTCGGGAATTACCGAGCCCGATACTCAGAGTAATAAGGACGACATAACAATATTTGAATATCTTCTTCCGCTGAGGGAAGAGACTTCCGTCCGTTCAATTGCATGGAAGCGCTGGGCTGCTACCGGTATTCCAAGCAGGATTGTTCACGGGCGCTCGCGCTCGCCGGCTCTGCGTATAGTTTTAGATCTGTGGCCGGGTGATGAATTTTTGTCCGAGATAGATAAACTTGCGGCTGAAGATTTGGCTATGACTGCTGTTTTTTCTGTAATGCAGTATATGGCTCAAAAAACAATTCCGGTCAGTTTTTATGCCGGGGAGCAGGAGAATCCGATATTTGTTGACAACATCGATGTTTTTCAGCAGATATTTGATCAGTCTACCGGTATTCTCTTCAATGATGCTTCGTATCCTGGTGCTGCATTCACGCCGGGCAGTGCTGTTCTTCTTATTTCTACAAGACCGCTTGAAGCATTGTTTTCTTCTTACGAGGATGCTCTTCAAGGCGGTTTTGAACCTCATTTTCTTTCCTGTCCTCCTCCCTCTATGTATAAAGAGGAAAAATGTGTTTTTGATGCACTGACAGAGCGGAGGCGAAGTATGGGAAGCCGCAGTCTTTTGCGTATTACCGATACAAAAAACGGGGCAGAGGAGGTCGTTCATGCGTTCAGCCGTTAAGTTTTTGCTGTACACTTTTTCTGCTGTTCTTTTTCTGATCATAAGTCTTGTTCAGCTTTTACTATTCATGTACTTTCTTCGATCAGAAGGTCCCCATCTGTTGTTTTTAATCTGGTTTTTATCGGCATTGCTTTTTACATTTTTATATTATTCTCTTTCAAAACAAAACAGGCTGCTTAAAGCTGCAGCAGGGCTTTGTGCTGCCTTCATTGTTTTTGCAGGTATTATAACCGTTCTCATACAAGTGCAGGTAACAAAACGGTCTTTGGCAGAGGCATGGCTTGAACTTGCCCGTTCCGGCGGCGCCTTCGGCTTCTTTTCATTTTTTGCATCTGAAATCTATGCCCTATTTATTTTTGTACAGGCTGTCTTCTTTTCACAAAAAAAATATGTTTCTTATGCTTTTTCTATCTCTGCCGCTGCGGGCTTATGTTACGGAATAATTTTTCATAAGGTGTATCTGCTGGTGCCGGCGGTTCTTCTTTGTCTGACAGTATATATTTTTTATACCCCCTTATCATTGGCTAAAATACGGGATAGATTTTTTAGAATGCTTTTTCCTCTTTCTTCCGCCGTTCTTCTAAGCTGCATCACAGCTCTTTTTGTATGGATGAGTCCCGATCCTTCCATTCCGTCAATACCGCTCGATGTGACTCCTCTTGTTCAGCGCATATCTCCTCAGTTTCCGCTTCTTACAAGTATTCCCGGTTACGGATTTTCTACATCTGCTCAGATGATGCCCAGGTCTACGTATCTTACAACCCGCTCTCTCTTTGAAGTAAACGGCACGCCTCTTTCTATTCATTATTTAATGACAGAGCGGTTTGTAAATTGGAGGGGAACTTCATGGAGTAAAGATACCAGCGGAAAAGATGTAGAAATTCCTGTCTCAATTTTGGGCGATGACGAAAGACTTACATCGTACCAGGTATCTGATTCAGTACTGCTCACGCTTCTGGAAGATTTTTATACAAGCTTCCCTGTAAAAGCCGATACTGTTGAAATTAGAATTCCAAAAACTTTATCAAGTCCTTTTACGTCGGATGAGGCCGATGCTCTGCTTTTTGAACAAAGCGTCAAGCGCGGTGCGCAGGTACTGCTTTTACAGTCTAAGGAAAAATTTTATTACACGGAAGAAGAGTTACACCTCATCCAGTCTCAGGCTGTAAATAACTATACAGCAGTCTATGAAGGTTCAGGACAATGGAAGACCCTTGTTCAAAATCTTCTTGCACAGAGCGTCGAGCGTTCAGGAAGGGGGGCTGTTGTTACCGGGGAATTTACTTCTGTCGAGAAGCGTGCATATTTAGAAATTCTTCTGGAGTATTTTTCAGAAGGCTTCACGTATTCTCTTTCAACCGATGCCCCGGTTTCTGTTCAAAATCCCATTGAACACTTTTTATTTGAATCAAAAAAAGGTTTTTGCATCTACTATGCAAGCTCCTTTGTTCTTTTAGCACGGGAGGCGGGTATTCCGGCCCGTCTTGTAGAGGGCTTCAGGGTTCAGCTTGATGAAACAGGCAAGGGTAGAATAACCGGATCCTCGGCTCATGCCTGGAGCGAAATTTGGATAGACGGACAGTGGAGAATATTTGAGCCGACACCAGCTTTTATGAGCAGTGATCCCTTTGCCTATGTACGTGAAAATGACCGCAATACCCGTATTCAACTTGAACAGCTCTTTCATGATCAAACCGAAAGCGGAAATTCGGGCTATTCTTTAAGCATAAATGCTTCCCGTTTTTTTCGGTCTCAGTATAAACTGATACTCCTTATACTGCTTTGTGTAACATTGTCTGCCGCTCTATTGTTGTTCTTAATGCGTATTTTACGTTCTGCAGATACAAAAACTAAAATAAGAGCCCGGATCCTGGTTAAAAAATATGTCAAAAAAAATATTGAAAGCCCGGAAAAGAGCGGATGGCTTGAATGGAAAAAGGCTGTATCGGCTTTTAGTGAAGAGGATGCACAGACCGCCGATGATATGATAACTATAATCTACAGCGGCAGGTAACATTGTTACACTTGTCATAAACAATGCAATGTGGTAAAACGGAGTACTATGAAAAATTCACAATGGGCACTTGTTACTGGTGCGTCTGCCGGCGTCGGAAGAGAAATTGCAGTAATTTTGGCATCCAAGGGCTGGAATCTTGTTCTGGCTGCCCGATCGGAAGATAAATTATCGGTATTAAAAGAGGAACTGATCTCCTCTTATGCTGTTCAGATTGAAGTAATTTAGTCTGATTTATCGAAACCGGACTCTGCTAAAGCCGTATTCGATTTCTGCGCCGGAAAAAATATTGCCGTAGATTTACTCATAAATAATGCAGGAACCGGAGCATTTGGTGAAAGTGTTGTGCTTCAGGATTCTGTTATTCCAATGATTCATCTTAATATTATAAGTCTTACACAGTTATGCGCTCTGTTCGGCTCTCAAATGAAGGAACGGAGAAGCGGCTCAATATTAAATGTAGGTTCTATTGCAGGGAATCAGCCGACTTCTTATTTTGCGTCTTACGCTGCAAGCAAAAGTTATGTTTTAAATTATTCTTTAGCACTGCGGCACGAGCTTTCCCCTTATAACGTACATGTTACCTGCGTTCAGCCGGGATACATTCGGACTGCTTTTGACGATAATTGTAACGTAGTGAGCGAAAAGTATAAAAAATTCTCGCATAAAAACGGTATGACAGCCCTGGCGGTAGCAAAATGCTGCGTGTCATCTGTCTTACATAAACGTTCATATGTACGGGCCGGATTGACAAATAAGATTGCAGCCTTTGTTTCGGGTCTCATTCCCCGCAACTTTTTAGCATGGATCTTGTCTATATCTGTGCGTTCAATGACAAAATAGAGAGTTATTTTTTTTACACGTTAAGGATTTTACATGAAAACAAATACATCGATCTTACCCAAGCTCTTATTTCTTAATCCCCGCTTAGCTTATAAGATGGCGCGCGGATTTGTTAAGATGGGTTTAGCTAAACTCAAGAAAAAAAGAAGCTACGGGTATGATCATATGAAGGATTTCTGCCTCATTTATATGAAGCTTACCCCTCTATGCAACCTTCACTGCGTCATGTGCGGGCAGAGAGGCGACAAGGGCGTCTTAAAGGGCGAATTTGCTGCAAATGAGGCTCAGACCATTGTTCCTCTTGAGTCTTACAAAAAAATGGTTGACGAGCTTGCTGCTAAAAAACCTGTCTATTATTTGTGGGGAGGCGAACCCTTCTTATACCCCGATTTAATACCTCTTGTAAAATATATTCAGGATAAGGGAAGTTTCTGCAGTGTTAATACTAATGGAACTCTGCTTGAAAAACATGCGGAGCAGATTGTCAAAGACCAGTGGCATACTGTCTTTGTTTCGCTTGATGCATTTAAAGACGTCAATGATTCTATCCGCGGAAAAGGTTCCTATGACCGCGTTGTAAAGGGTTTTGAAGCAATTAACCGCGAAAAGCAGAAACAAGGCTCCCGTCTTCCTTATATGGGAATCGTGACAACGGTAACAAATATGAATTATATGTATTTAGCAGATCTTGCAGAAGCAACAAAAGAAATGCATATTGACTGGCATATTTACAATCTGGGCACGTATACCAACGACACCATAGTAGCAGCACAGAAAAAGGTAATGAAGGAAAAATTCGACACTGATATTGACTGCCTTGAAGGCTACAATACCGGCTACAACGAAGGCATAGACGGCTACAAACTTCACGATATTTTAACAAAAATTCATTCGACCGATTACGGCGATGTTTCAATCACCGTTCCTGCATTAAACCCGGAAAAGGTCCATGAATATTACGGAAATTTGGAGACGCCGGTACGCGATCACTGCATAGTTCCGTGGTGTCAGATGAATATTAACTATAACGGCGATGTTCATTTTTGCGCTGATTATCCTGACTATATTCTTGGCAACATTAAAGAGCAGAGCATGGAAGAAATATACAACGGCGACCGTGCAAATAAATTCCGTAAAGAAATAAGTGAAAGCCCCGGCGGTATTTTCCCCGGCTGTCTGCGCTGTTACCAGAATATGCTTTTTGGAAAAAGAATTAAGGGATACTAAATTCAATACAGTCAGACTTCAAAAAAACTTGTATAAACACTATAGTGGTGGTATAATTACACCACTATGATTTTAAATCCAGAATATGAGTGTATGAACACTGAATCTTTACGTGTTTTGCAGTTTGCCCGTTTAAAAAATCTTCTTGAACGGGTATACGATAATGTACCCTTTTACCGTCAAAAAATTGACGAAAAGGGTATAACGGTTGCCGATATCCGCTCCCTGCAGGATATTGCTAAACTTCCTTTTACAACAAAAGATGATTTACGGCAGACCTACCCTTATGGACTTCTTGCCGTTCCGCAGTCGGAAATTGTGGAAATTCACATGTCTTCCGGGACTACAGGAATTCCTGTAGTTAATGCGTATACAAAGAGCGACATGGATCAATGGACCGAAGGTATGGGAAGAACACTTGCAGCCGCTGGTGCAACAAGAAACGATACAATTCAAAATGCTTACGGCTATGGTCTTTTTACCGGCGGTTTGGGCGTGCATTACGGAACGCAGAGAGTAGGCGCCACCGTTATTCCTGTTTCTTCCGGCAACACCGAAAAGCAGCTCATGCTGATGAGAGATTTTAAATCAACTATTTTTACGTGTACCCCATCCTATGCCATGTATATGGCAGAACAGGCTGCAGAAATGGGCATCGATGTTAAATCGCTGCCCATTAAGGCCGGCTGTTTCGGCGCCGAACCATGGTCTGAGAACATGCGAAAAGAAATTGAAAAGGCATGGAATATTAAGGCTTACGATATTTACGGCCTGACAGAAATAACCGGACCCGGAGTTGCATTTGAGTGCGAAGCTCAGTACGGCATGCATTTTAATGAAGACATGTGGTACCCCGAGATCATAGATCCTGTAACCGGTGAACCGCTTCCTGACGGTGAAAAGGGGGAACTTGTAATAACTACAATTCTAAAAGAAGGAACCCCCTTAATCCGCTACCGGACGCGCGACATAACCTACATAATACCTGAAAAATGCTCCTGCGGCAGAACTACGCGCAGAATACACCGCCTCTTCGGCAGAACCGATGACCTGCTGATTATCCGCGGTGTGAACGTATTCCCGAGTCAGATTGAGCATGCGCTCATTGAAATTCAGGGAGTACAGCCGAATTATGTTATACTTGTTGACCGCAGTCAAAAAACACACCTCGATGAAGTTGAACTTCATGTTGAAGTAAATGCTGAGCAGTTTTCTGACGAAACAAAGGGCATGGAAGCGCTTAGGGGAAAAATAGAATCTGTATTGAAGAGTAAACTCGGCATTGCTGTTAAGGTTAAACTTGTAGAGCCCATGAGTATAGAGCGTTCTATTGGAAAGGCTAAACGGGTTATAGACAAACGTAAGATTTAAGGATGGCGGAACTGATAAAAGCCTATACTTCGCTAAAAATAAGGAGGCGGAATTATGAAAATTAAGCAAATATCAATCTTTTTGGAAAATACTGCAGGACGCATTGCAGATGTTACCCGTATATTAAAAAACGGCGAAGTTAATCTGCGCGCAATTATGATAGCAGATACTGCCGATTTTGGTATTCTTAGAATTATTACCGATGACTCGGATAAGGCATTGAATGTATTAAAAGAAGCGAAATTTACCACCCGGACAACCGATGTACTTGCAGTAAGCATAAAAGACTCAGTCGGAGCCCTGCACGATGTTTTATCGCTTTTCGAAAAAAATTCTGTTAACATTGAATATCTCTATGCCTCTTTGGAAAAAACCGGAGACAGAGCTGTTATAATTTTCAAGGTAGAGGACGCAGAACGCGGTATGAAGCTCATAGAAGATAATGGTCTTAATACAATCGATACCTTTTAGTTTTATCATTTTGTAGTGTATTGCGGCTGCCTTAATCAGGCAGCCTTTTTTGTCCCCATCTTGTCTTCCTTGAATATTTTTATAAGCGAGGGAGGGAGAAATCCTTGTTAATAGACCAAAATCGATTTTTTTGCTAGAATAAAGATATGGAAACACGAAACATATTTTTAAACATATCACCTTTGGATCACCGCTATTCGTTATCAGAATCAGCTGTGTTTGACAGCCTGTCTTCTTATATCTCTGAACAGGCTGCTGTCATATCATGTGCTAAAGCAGAAATTGCCCTTATTAAGGCTCATTTGAGCGTAAGAGGTACATTGACTTCTGAAATTGAGAAAGAACTCGATACAGTCGCCTGGACGATTGATCCTTCAGTTGTGTATGAAGAAGAAGAAAAAACTAAACATAATATACGGGCTTTGGTAAATGTATTAAAAACTATGGTACGGCCGGAAATTGCACCTTTAGTGCATCTCGGCGCAACCAGCGTAGATATTTTAGATACGGCTCTTTCTGTACGTGTTCGCGACTGCATTCAGCAGGTTGTACTTCCTATTTTGAGAGAATTGGAATTGTGCCTTTGCGATATTGCAGAGCGTGATGCTCAGACTCCGCAGGTAGGAAGAACGCACGGACAGCACGCAGTTCCCATAACTTTCGGTTTTGCCGTGGCTGAATATGTAAGCCGCCTTGGTAAATCTATTTTAGAAATAGAACGTTTGTCAAATACCTTAAAAGGAAAACTTGCAGGACCTGTCGGAGCTTACAACGGCCCGTCGATGATTGTTAAAGACCCCGTAGATCTTGAAAAAAGATATTTATCTTATTTGGGACTGGAGCCTTCTGAACATTCAACACAGCTTGTGGAACCGGAATACCTGCTTCGTCTTCTGCTGGAATGCAATGTTGCATTCGGAATCATCGCAAACCTTGCAGACGATTTAAGGAATCTTCAGCGTTCAGAAGTGGGAGAAGTATTTGAGTATTTTAGTGCAACGCAGGTCGGTTCATCAACTATGCCTCAAAAACGAAATCCCTGGAACAGTGAGCATGTAAAGTCTCTTTGGAAGGCCTTTGCACCGCGGGTAATGACTTTTTTCATGGATCAAATATCAGAACATCAGCGGGACCTTTCAAATTCTGCTAGCCAAAGATTTGTGGCCGATTATATATCGGGCTTTGCACTGGCTGCAGCACGCATGAAAAGCGTCGTTTCCGGTCTTCAGGCCGATAAAGAAGGAATGGCCCGTAATTTGGCAAATTCCGGCGGAAAGGTTAGGGGAGGCGTTTTGGCTGAACCTGCATACATACTGCTTGCAGAAGCGGGCGTTTCGGATGCTCATGAGGTGATTAGAAATATTACTCTTGACGCCGAAAAAAATCAGATAACTTTTTATGAAGCCTTGTGCAAGGACAGTTCTTCGTATGCAAAAATTACAGCACAGCTTGAAAAACTGGGTGTTAAGGACGCCTCGGGCTTCTTCGAACATCCCGAGCGCTACAGAGGTTTAGCTGCCGAAAAAGCTTCTTCTTTGGCAAAAAAATACAGTGAACTAATGGGAAAATCTGAAAAATAAGCATCCGCAGATAGTTAAGCTCTTCGAGC